>DASUNL010000492.1:0-4909 GCA_036277175.1 Pyrinomonadaceae bacterium
CGCGTTGATAAGGTATGTGCACAACCGACAAGTCCCAAATCGCCCGACAGGTCTTGTCGTACCTGTCCGAGCACGTCGGGGCGCAGGATACCTTCGAGGGCATCGTCGAGTGGTGGCTCCTAGAGCAGCGCATCCGCCAGCGCGCCGCCGAGGTGCGCGAGGCGCTCGACGAGCTGACCGAGCGCAAGCTCATCGTCGCGCGCGAGGGGCGCGACGCACGCACGCGCTACCGCATCAACCCGCGCAAGCTCAAGGCCATCCGCGCCGTGCTCGAACAGACGGAGGGCGGCGGCGCGTGACACGCGCGGCGCAGGTGAAACGCGCAGCGCAGGTGAAATGCGCGGCGCGAAAGAAACGCGCGGCGCGGGTGAGCGCGCGAGGTCTGTAGAGAAAATTCTTCGAGCTTGAAGCCCAAGCTCCACGCGCGGCGCAGCAAGTCGCCGCGCGCATTGCCGACGGAGGAATCAGAGCATGCCGATAGCGCCAACTTTCCCCGGTGTCTACATACAGGAAGTCCCGAGCGGTGTGCACACCATCACCGGCGTCGCGACCTCCATCGCCGCGTTCATCGGCCGCACGTCGAAGGGCAAGATGAACAAGGCGACGAGAGTCCTGAGCCTCTCGGACTACATACGCACCTTCGGCGACCCGCACCCGATGAGCGACTTGGCCCAATCCGTCCGCCTCTTCTTCACCAACGGCGGGACGGACTGCTACGTCATCCGCATCGCCAACGGCGGCGCGCCGGCCTCCCTCACGCTCAACTCGTTCGCCTCTCCCTCGGTCGCGGTGCTCGTCGTGACGGCGAAGGCCGAGGGCCGCTGGGGCGACACGGTGCGGCTCGAAGTCGACTACAACACGCAGAACCCGGACGAGACTTTCAACCTCCGCGTCATCCACGAGGAGGGCGGCGTCGCCGTCGCCAACGAGAGCTTCCCGAATCTCTCGATGAACCCGGCCTCGCCGCGATTCGCGCCGCCCTTCGTCTCGCAGAGTTCGGAGCTGGTGGACGTGGCGCTCGCCGGCCCGCTCGGAGCCACCTTCGACGGCTTCTCGCTCGGCCGACGCAACTTGGGCGTGACGCTGACGAACGTCAACGACTTCCTCGAAGGTCTCGTCAACGACGCGCCCGCCACGCGCCGCTCGAAGTTCGAGATTAGCGTCAACGACAGCCCGTTCATGCCGGTCGACCTCAACGCTTGGCCGTTCCCGCCCTCGACCGACCCCGGCCCGCCGCCGACCCCGACCGCCAACCAGATGCAGGACTTCATCGCCCTGCGCATCAACACGGCGCTCGGCGGACTCAGCCCGGCCCCGACCGTCGCCGTCTTGCTCAACTCCGAGCTGGGGGCCGCCGTCGGACGCCTGCTGCGCATCACGGCCACGAACGGCGACCGTTCGAGCGTCCGCGTCCGCAGCGCGTCGTCGAACGACCTCGCCGCCGCCCTCATGCTCGGCGTCAATCAGGGCGGCGTCGAGCCGACGCGCTTCAGCAACTTCCGCCCCGCCCCGACCGCGACCATGCTCACGCTCGGCGCGCTGGCGACGCCCGGCGACGTGAGCGTGCTCAACGCCATCAGCAACTTCGCGCAGAGCGCGCTGACCGGCCTCACCATCGACGGCACGGCGGTCGGGCCCTTCAGCCTGCAAACGTCGGGCGCGGCCACCGACCCTTGGTCGGAGAGCGCGCCGGTCGCGGGCAGCCCGCACGGCGACAACGACGGCGTGCGCGAGAAGCTGCGCATCATCGCGTCGGCCATCAACTCGACGGCCGGTCTGCCCTACCGCGCAGAGGTCTGGGGCTATCACCTCGCCATCATCGCGCGCGGCGGCCCCTTCAGCCAGTTGCCCGCGCCCGTCGTCGCCGCGCCCGCCCTCGCCGGTCTGACGACGCCGCTCAACGCCGCGCGCAACGGCCGACAGTACACGCTCGGCAGCGCGGGCACCGGCCCGTTCAGCTTGGGCGGCGCGCCCGGAAGCGACGGCGTCGCACCTCTCATCAGTGACTACGTCGGCGACCCCGTCACGCAAAAAGGTCTGCACGCGCTCGACCCCATAGACATCTTCAACCTGCTCGTCATCCCGGCCGACGGCGAGGTGACGGAGGCCGACCACCTCGACGTCGTCGGCGCGGCAAGCACCTACGCCGCCGAGCGCCGCGCCTTCCTGCTCGTCGACGGCCCGCCGAGCTGGACGGTCAACGGGCGGCCGAAAGTGGTCGAAGACCCGACGAAGGTCGACAACGACGTGCGCAAGCGCGTCGTCAAGCAGAACTCGGCCGTCTTCTACCCGCGCCTCGTCTTCAGCGACAACGGGCTGATTAAAAAGATCGGCGCGTCGGGCGCAATCGCGGGACTGATGGCGCGCATCGACTCGTCGCGCGGCGTCTGGAAAGCGCCCGCCGGCACGGAGGCCGACCTGCGCGGCATCGTCGGCCTCGAAGTCAACTTAACCGACGCCGAGAACGGCGTGCTCAACAAAATCGGCTGCAACTGCGAGCGACAGTTCCCCTCGGGCCTCGTCAACTGGGGCGCGCGCACGCTCGACGGCCACGACGACTTCGGCTCCGAATGGAAGTACATCCCCATCCGCCGCCTCGCACTCTTCCTCGAAGAGTCGCTGTTTAGAGGGACGAAGTGGATCGTCTTCGAGCCGAACGACGAGCCGCTCTGGTCGAAGATTAGGCTCAACATCAACGCCTTCATGATGAGCCTGTTCAGGCAGGGCGCGTTTCAGGGGAGCACGCCCGACAAGGCCTTCTACGTCAAGTGCGACGCCGAGACGACGACGCAGAACGACCGCAACCTCGGCATCGTCAACATCGAAGTGGGCTTCGCGCCGCTCAAACCGGCCGAGTTCGTCATCATCAAGATTCAGCAGATCGCGGGCGAGCTCTAAGACGCGGAGGAGTGAGAGCCGATGGCAAAAGGATTCATCAAGAACGCTAACCGCTTCGACCCCTACAAGAACTTCAAGTTCCGCGTCAGTTGGGACGGCAAGACCGTCCTCGGCGTCAGCAAGGTGAGCGCCCTGAAGCGGACGACCGAGGTCGTCAAGCACCGCGACGGCGGCGACAACTCGACCGACCACAAGTCGCCGGGCCGCACCACCTACGACTCCATCACGATGGAGCGCGGGCTGACCCACGACCCGGAGTTCGAGAAGTGGGCCAACCTCGTCCACCCATACGTCGGCGACGCGGCGATGGACTTGGTCAACTACAAGAAAGAGTTGACGCTCGAAATGATGAACGAGAAGGGCCACGTCGTTTATCGCTACTTCCTGCACGCCTGCTGGGTCAGCGAGTTCACGTCGTTGCCGGAGCTCAACGCCAACGCCAACGCCGTCGCCATCGAGTCCCTGAAAATCGAGCTCGAAGGGTGGGAGCGCGACGTCGACACGAAGGAGCCGAACGAGGCGGACGCCGTCCCGCCGGCCCCGTAAGCGACGCGAGAGGACGGGCGGGTGAGGCCCGCCCGTCCGGGTCGAGACGCCGATGCAGAACCGGCCGCGACACACGCTCCCGTCGCCGCTCGCGCGCGCCCTTCGCGTCGGCGCGCGCGGCGCGCTCGTCTTGCGCCCCTTCGGCACGGACGAGCGCGACTTGGCCGTCGACTTCACGGCGACGCCGCGCCCGCTCCTCGTCACGGAGATTCTCGAACTCTGCACGGAGCGCGCGGACGGCGACGACAACGACGACGGCGCGACGGACGCGACGCCCTCAAGCGACTTCTTCTGGGAGTTGACGGTCGGGCGTCGCATCGAGGCGCTCGTCGCGCTCGCCGACGAGGGCGCGGGCGTCTACGTCATGTTGCGCTGCCCCTTCGAGGATTGCGCGCGCGAGCTTGAGCTTGAAATCTCGCTCGAAGAGTTGTCGGAGCTTCAACAGCGCCACGCCGACTCGGACAACGCGCCCGTGCGCTGCGGCGAACACACGCTGCACCTCCGCCGTCCGCGCGGGCGCGACCAACTCACTTGGCTCGGGCGCGAGTTCGCCGACGCGCGAGAGGCCGCGCGCGAGATGATTCTGACGCTCGCCGTCGAAGAGGAGTCGGCGCGTGTGGCTTCGGAGAGCGCGGGCGAAGAGCTGGCCGTGGCCGTCAGCGAAGTGATGGAAGAGTTCGACCCGCTCGTCAACTTCTCTCTGCGCGTGCGCTGTCACTTCTGCGGCGGGGAGGCCGGGCACGCGCTCGACCTCGAAGAGTACGCGCTCTCGCGCCTGCGCCGCGCGCAAGGGCGTCTGCTCGCTTCGGTTCACCGCCTCGCGTCGCGCTACCACTGGGACGAGCGGCAGATTTTCTCCGTCCCCCACTGGCGGCGCGCGCACTACCTGTCCCTCATCACGGGGGAGGAGAAACTTTGAGCGACTATCTCTCCCAACTGGCGCGCGCCTCGGGGCTTTCGGTCGGACGGCCGGACGCCTCGTCCCGCGCCGCGTCGGAAGCCGCGCCGACGCACGACGCCGGAAGCGCGACGCGCGACGCCTCCGCTCGTTCGCACGCGAACGCCGAGTCGCAGCACTTCGAGCAAGTCGCGTTCGTCGAGCCTTCGCGCGGCGAGAGTCTGTTCGAGGGCGTTGACGAGCGAGCGCAACGCGCGCGCGCCTCTCACGAACGCGCGGATGAGACGGAAGGCTCGGCCGGGCATTACGCGCGGCGCGTGGGCGACGACGCGCGGCACTCTTCGCGCGAAGACGCGACGGCAGCGCGCGAACGCGACGGCGCGGCAGGACTTGAGCACGACGCCGAGGCGCGTCGCGCGCGGCCCGCGACGGAGGAGGGAGTCGTCACCTTCGTCTCCCCCGTAGAGAGCGGCCGCGACTCTTCGACGCGCGGCGCGCCGAGTCGCGAAAGTCTGCGCGACTCGGCGGCGCGCGAGACTTCTGCGGGGCGACGCGGCGCGGCCGTCG
>DASUNL010000493.1:0-3376 GCA_036277175.1 Pyrinomonadaceae bacterium
CCCGCGCCTTTTAAGATGTGCGGGCGACGCGACCAGCGCGACCGCGTCGCCCTACTGACAGGGCGGGCCGCTCTCCCCTTAACGGTACCGCCCGCCAGCCTGTGCAGCCCGACGCGCGGACGAGGTGACGACTCTCACGCGACCCACTTGGTGAACTGACCCCGTTCGTGAGTCCTGAATCGCCCCGCTTGCCTTTGAAAGCAGTCCGCGGCCTGTAGGCCGTCGCGGTAACAGTCCGCCGCACGCGCCCGGAAATACACGCGCCAGTAAAAAAAAATCGTCAATCGGAAATCGAAAATCGTCAATGGAAAGACGAAAGCCCCGCCCGAGTTTCGACGCTCAGACGGGGCTTTCGTCTCAACCTCTATTCACGATTTACGATTCACGATTCACGGCCACGACTACTGACCGAAACGCGCGCGGTATTCGCCCGAGACGAGGAACGAGCGAACCATCTGGGCCGCGACGAAATCGCCGCCGTGCTCGTTGAGCTTCTTGAGCCAGAAGGCGTGGCCCGCCTCGTCGGCGTCGCGGCGCAGGTAGCCGAAGTACTGCATCATGACGAAGGCGCGGTTGTAGTCCTGTTCGTAGAGCTTGGGGTGCTCGGCGACCCGGCGCAGAACGACGGCGCGCGTCTGCCCCGAAGCCAGCGCAGAGACGAGCGCGGCGCGCTCCTCGGCCGTCGCCGCGACCCCCGCGTCGGCAAAGAGCCTGTCCACGTACTGCGCGTTCGTCAAAGAGTCGTGACGCGCGCGGAACTCCGAGGAAGTCACCCACGCGCTGACGAACGCGCTCTTGTTCGCTTCGAGCTTCAACTCCCAACCCGGCGTGAGGTCGATGACGCCCTCGCCGATTCTTTGCAGGTCGGGCATGAACTTCTCGTAGCGGGGCAACGCCGCGCCGAACGACGCGCGGTTGAGGAGGTAGAGGAAATAGCCGGTCTTCTGGAACTCGGTCGAGACGAAGAACGCGCCCGACGCATTCACGCGCCGGTTCTCGACGCATGCCGCGTCCGCGCCGCACTCTTCGATGACGCCCGACCAGAAGTCCAGCCCGGCGGCGTCGGGCGCGCGGTTGAAGAAGTCGAGGTAGTTCTGGCGGACGAAGAACGGCGTCTCGTCCAAGGGGTTCGGGCCGCCCGTCGTCCAGCCGTTCGTCGTGAGCGAGGCGAGCGCGTCGGCGCGTCGCGTGACTGGGCCGGAGATTACCGCGCCCGATGCGACGATGCGGTCGTTAATCTCGGCGGGCGGCGCGTCGGGGTGCGCGGCGCGCATCAGCGCGGCCTGACCGGCGACGAGCGGCGCGGCCATCGAAGTCCCTTTCCAGACGCCGTAGCCTCCGGGGACGCTGCTCGTAATCTGGTCGCCCGGCGCGAGCACGCGCACCCAACTCCCGCGCGTAGACCAAGAGGTCATCGCGTCCGTCGCGTCGCTGGCCCCGACCGCCAGCATGCTCCGAAACGGCACGCCCGCGCGTCCCGCGTATGCCGCCGGGTACATTTCCTTGTCGACGCGCAGCTCGTCGTCTTTCGGCAGACCGTTGCCGGCGGCCGTGATGACGACGGGCGCGCGCGAGGGCGCGACCGCCGAGGGCGGAGTGGTCGAGAAGGGCGAAGCCTCGCCCGTAATCTCCGAGATGATGTCGGTGACGGCGCGCGACTCGTAGTCGGAGGCGAGGCTCATGTTGATGACGTCCGCGCCGTCGTCGGTCGCCGGGTTGCCGTCCGGGTCGGCGGCGTAAGAGAGAGCGAGAGCGAGTCGCCACATGTCGCCCATGCCGTCGGCATCGAGGACGCGGATGGGCATGATGCGCGCCTCGGGGGCGGCGAGCGCGACGAGTCCGGCGACGTGCGTGCCGTGGCCGTAAGGCCCTTGCGCCTGCGTGCCGACTTCGCTCGGGTCTCGGTCGGCGTCGACGAAGTCGAAGCCGCCGACGAGACGACCGGCGAGGGCGGGGTGACGGCGGTCAACGCCCGTGTCGAGGACGGCGACTATCTGCCCCGCGCCGCGCGCGACGGCGTGCGCCTGCGTGAGTCGAATCTTCGCGGGGGCCCACTGCGCGGCGTAGTTGGTGGCCTCGCCGATGTTCCAAGAGAAGCCGATGTTCCAAGAGAATCCGACGCCCTCGGGCGATTGCGAGAAGTAGTTGGCCTCGGCCCAGCGGACGCGCGTGTCGGCGGCGAGCGCGGCGGCCTTCTGGTTGGCGTCGACGCCGTCGTTAATCTTCAGGCGGTAGATGGGGCGCGCGCCGATTTGCGCGGGCCGTCGCGGGTCGCTCGTGTCGCGTGCGAGGTTGTACTGATTGAGGATGCCCTGAAGGTCGGAGGCGCTCGTCAGTCGGACGAGGACTTCGTTCGTGATGTAGTCGTCGCCCTCGTCGTCGTCGTCGTCAGAGGCGAGCGCGTGCGGCGCGCAGAGTAGCGCCGCGAGGGCGAGACAGAGCAGGCCCAGAGGGAGCAGAAAATTACGACGCATCCAAGACTCCTTGAGGCGAAGGCTAGCTCGTGCGGGGATGCTTTGCAATGCCTCGCGAAATTTAGTTCCGGCGTCCGGGTCTGCGCTGATGAAAGAGATTCTGACCGGACACCGTTTGATGCCTTCGACCCTCTTAACAGTGCCCGCGAGGGGCGAAAAAATACGCCCCGGCCGAGGATTTTTACGCACCCGGCCTGCGTCCGTCTCTCGTCCCTAAAAACTGCAAACGGAGTGCCTTAAGTCTTCGCCGTCACCACCCGCCGACGAGCACGAAGGGCGACCAGAAGAAGGGGTGCGGCCGCTCGGCGAGCAGGCGCAGTTGCGCGTCGCGCAGGGCCGCGGCCGGCGGGTCGCCCGCGACGAGGCGCGCGTAGAAGTGAGACATCGTCTCGGCCGTCGCCTCGTCGTCCACCGTCCAGAGACTCAAGAGGAGCGTCCGCGCGCCGGCCGAGAAGAAGCCGCGCGCGAGTCCGAGCAGTTCGTCGCCGGGAGCGACTGCGCTGACGCCCGTCTCGCAGGCCGAGAGCGTGACGAGCGATGGGCCGAGTTCGAGCGCGTAGGCGTCGCGGACGGTCATCCATCCGTCGCCGAGTCGGAGCGAAGAGAAGAGAGGGTTGTCCGGGCGAAACTGGCCGTGACAGGCGAGGTGCAAAACGTCCGTGCGCGGCGAGTGTTCGCGTAGCGCGTGAAGCGTCGCCGCATCGCCGACGAGCGTCGTCGTCGCGGGGAAGAGCGGCGCGAGCGCATCGACCTCGTCGCGCACGCGCGGCGTCTGTTCGTCCGCGACGCCGACGAGCAGCGCGCGTTCGAGCGGCGGGCGCGGCTTCGCGAGACAACGCAGGAGGACTGACGCGCTCGGCGCGTAGGTGACTTCGCGTCGTTCGACGACGTATGACGCGCCG
>DASUNL010000494.1:0-2299 GCA_036277175.1 Pyrinomonadaceae bacterium
CGCACCTCGCGCTCGGGCGGCGCGGCGAGCGTCTGGCGGCCGAGCACCTGCGCCGCGCGGGCTACCGCCTCGTCGCCGCGAACTTCAAGATTGGCGTCGGGCGCGCGCGAAGCGGCGCGGTCGTGCAGACCGAGATAGACATCGTCGCCTACGACGGCCCCGTCCTCTGCTTCGTCGAGGTGAAGACTCGTCGCTCCGATTGGTTCGCCGCGCCCGAGGCCAACGTCGATTTGCGCAAGCAGCGTCAAGTCTCGCGCGCCGCGCGCGCCTACCGTCGCATGCTGGGGCTCGCGGGCGCGTCCTACCGTTACGATGTCGTCAGCGTCGTGCTGCCGCCTCCCGACGAACGCGGACACGCGCCCGTCCCGCGCGTCGAGCTTCGGCGAAACTTCTGGACGGACGCGAAGTTTCGCAAGAGACGCTGGCCGGACTATTACGATTAGAAACGTTTAGAAATGGATTGGAAGTCGGCTTGACTCAGGCGCGAATGCTCGGCGCGCGCGTAGAGCGTCGGTCACGTCGGAGTTTGCCTGAGACAAAGATGAGGCCCGGAGTGAGGCCGGGCCATGGTGGGGGCCGACTCGCCGCCGGGAGAGGACGTTTGCTCACGCGCGGCGCAGCCGTAATCGCAGGAGTGGAAGGGGGAACGGGTGTTAACGGCTGGTCCTGGGGCCGAGGGTTTCCGACAGACCTTTAAGCTCCAGCTTCTCCGCCATCCGTCTAGTGGTCACCCGTTCGTATTCCGTCTTCAATACATAACGCCCTGTTTACCGCCCGGAGCTATCACCCGCGCGAAATTTTTTTTCGACCCCATGCGACGCGCGGCCTCACCTTCAGCGTCGCCGCCCGACTCGCCAACCTTTTGATAGTTTCCTTCTCCGTCCGGGGCGTATCTAAGTGAAACCGAAAAAGGGCTTCGACGCGACGGCGCGGCACGAAGGGACGCGCCCCCACTCTTTTAACGAACTCGTCTCTCTTCCCCTATGCCTCGACACTGGAGCCGAAAGCTCGTCTACATCGTCGGCGAAGACAAGCCCATCGAGGAGCCGGATTTCATGTCCGGCGCGCCGCATCATCCCGCGCCCGCGCCCACGCCGTCCGGTCAGGCGTTCCTCAAGTTCGGCCGGATGTTCGGACGCTACGAGCCGAAGGACGAAGCCGAGCGCGCGGAAATTATCGAGAGCCTCAAGCTTCTGGGCCGTTGCATGACGGGCGACGCCGGTGCGTGTCAGCCCTCGGGCGGCGCGTCGCTCTCGGGCGACTCGCAGACACCCTCCGGCTACACATACTTCGGGCAGTTCGTCGCCCACGAGATTACTTTTCACAAGACCGAGGCGCTGCCCGCGTCCGAAGAGTTGTTGCCCGACAACGCGCGCACGCCGCAGATTGACCTCGACAGCCTCTACGGCGCGGGGCCCGACGACGAGACGGACGCGAAGCTCTACGAGGCGGACAAGGCGCACCTGAGAGTCGGGCTGACGAAGCCCGTCGATGGCGCGAACCGCGAGTATCCGAACGACCTGCCGCGCCACAAGCCGTCGGCGCAGGAGCCTCTGCAAGCCCTCGTCGGCGACCCGCGCAACGACGAGAACCTCGCCGTCGCGCAGACCCACGTCGCCTTCATCAGTTTTCACAACAAGGTCGTCGACGCGCTCAAGCCTTCGTGCCCGCCCGCCGAGCTTTTCGAGCGCGCGCGCAAAACGGTCGTCCAGCACTTCCAGTGGCTCATCCTCGAAGACTATCTGCCGAGGCTCGTCCTCCCGAGCGTGCTCAACTGCGTCCGCCGCCACCCGCCCATCTGCTACACGACCGACGAGCCGTTCATGCCGGTCGAGTTTTCGGTCGCCGCCTTCCGCATCGGTCACAGCATGGTGCGCGGCTCTTACGACTGGAACACGCTGCACTCGGCCGAGCCGTTCGGCGGCGGGCCGGCGCAGTTGTCGCAGCTCTTCAAGTTCACGAACTTCAGCGGCGACCTCGGCGGGGGCCGGAAGCTTCCGAGCAAATGGATTATCGACTGGCGTCGCTTCTTCGACTTCGACGAGCTACCGCACGTCCCCTACATCGACCCGCTCTACCGCAACAAGTCGCGGCGCATCGACACCATCTTCAACCTGCGGCTCGAAAAAGTGGCCGGCTACCCGCACCACTTGGAAGAACACATGCGCGCCATCACCGTGCGCAACCTCCTGCGCGGCTTCTCCTTCGGGCTGCCGCCGGGCGAGGAGGTGGCCGTCGCGCTCGGCGAGACGCCGCTCAGGCCCGACGAGGTGCGGAGCGGGCCGCACGAGGAAGTTTT
>DASUNL010000495.1:0-3804 GCA_036277175.1 Pyrinomonadaceae bacterium
ACGCGCTGGTACGAGGCCGTCGAGCGCATCCCCGACGGCCCGACCGTCCGTCTGATGCAGGACGTGGCGAAGCAGCACGGCATGGTCATCATCGTCCCCATCTACGAGGAGGAGATCGTCGGCGTCTACTACAACACCGCGGCCGTCATTGACGCCGACGGCAAGTATCTGGGCAAGTACCGCAAGAACCACATCCCGCACGTCAACCCCGGCTTCTGGGAGAAGTTCTACTTCCGTCCCGGCAACCTCGGCTACCCGACCTTCGAGACGGCCTACGCGCAGGTCGGCGTCTACATCTGCTACGACCGCCACTTCCCCGAAGGCGCGCGCGCGCTCGGACTGAACGGCGCGGAGATTGTCTTCAACCCTTCGGCGACCGTCGCGGGCCTTTCGGAATACTTGTGGAAGCTTGAGCAACCGGCGCACGCCGTCGCCAACGGCTACTTCATCGGGGCGATTAACCGCGTCGGCCACGAGCAGCCTTGGGACATCGGCGAGTTCTACGGCCAGAGCTACTTCTGCGACCCGCGCGGCCAAATCATCGCCGAGGCCCCGCGCGACCAAGACGCGCTCGTCGTCGCCGACCTCGACCTCGACAAAATCCGCGAAGTCCGCAACACTTGGCAGTTCTTCCGCGACCGACGCCCCGACACCTACGACGCGCTCGTCGCGGACTGAGTTATTATTAGATCGAGAGGCGATGCCAGTTAGTACTAAAGAGGATGTCTTCACGCTGCTGCGTCAGAACGGCGAGCAGCTACGACGCTTCGGGGTCGGGCAGATTAGTGTGTTCGGCTCCTTCGCGCGGGGCGAACCGCACGACGAAAGCGACGTGGACATCCTCGTGGAATTCGAGGCAGGCAGAACGTCCTTCGACAATTTTCTCGCCCTTGCCGAATTCCTCGAAAAATTGTTCGGAAGGAAAGTTGACTTGCTGACTCCGGAATCGCTCAACCCGCGCTTCGGGCATCACATACTCAGCGAGGCCGAACATGCAACCATCAACGCATGAATTCTTAGAACACACCCTCGACGAAGCGAGGTTTCTCCTCGACGCAAGTGAGGGCGTTGACTGGGAAACATTCCGACAGGATGGGCTTCTCAAGCGGGCATTCGTCAGGAGCCTCGAAGTGATGGGCGAGGCCGTCAAGCAAATTCCCGATTCGATTAGGCAGCAGTACCCGAGCATCGAGTGGCGCGCTATCGCCGGGATGCGTGACCGCTTAATTCACGCTTATTACGGCGTGAATTACGAAATGGTCTGGGATGCCGTAGTCAACAAAATCCCATCCCTCGCGTCGGAGATCGAGAAGATTCTCGCGCGGGATGATTTCGGAACGTAGCCCGCCTCGCGCGCGCCGCCACAAAGTTTTGAAAGGAAGGCCATGAACCTCTCAATCAAAGTCAACGGCATCGAGTTCCCGAATCCGTTCCTGCTCGGCTCCGGCCCGCCGGGGACGAACGCGCGTGTCATCGCCAAGTCGTTCGACGCCGGGTGGGGCGGGGCGGTGGCGAAGACCGTCAGTCTGGAGAGCGCGAAGGTCGTCAACGTCGTCCCGCGCTACGGGCGTCTTCGCTCGCGCGACACGGGCGAGGTCATCGGCTTTGAGAACATCGAGCTGATTTCCGACCGGCCCATCGACGTGTGGCTCGACGAGTTCCGCCAAATCAAAAAAGAGTACCCGCGCCACATCCTCATCGCCTCGATCATGGAGGAGTATGAGAAGTCGCGCTGGCAGGAGTTGACGCGCCGCGTGCAGGAGACGGGCGTCGATGCGTTCGAGCTGAACTTCTCCTGCCCGCACGGGATGACCGAGCGGCGCATGGGTTCTGAGATGGGCGAGCACCCAGACCTGACCGAGGAAGTGACGAGTTGGGTGACGGAGGTCGCGACGATTCCCGTCTGGGCGAAGATGACGCCCAACATCACGAGCATCAAGGAGCCTTCGCTGGCGGCCGTGCGCGGCGGGGCGCACGGCATCTCGGCCATCAACACCATCCTCTCCGTCATCGGCGTCGACCTCGACACACTGCGCCCGCTCCCAACCGTCGAGGGCTACACAGTGCCGGGCGGCTACTCGTCGCAGGCCGTGCGCCCCATCGCTCTACGGATGGTCAGCCAGCTCGCGCAGGCGCTTCCCCAAGGCGTGACGATTAGCGGCATCGGCGGCATCGAGCGTTCGCACGACGCCATCGAGTTCATGCTCCTCGGCGCGTCGACCGTGCAACTCTGTACGGGCGTGATGCTGCACGGGCTGAAGATTATCGACGAGTTGCAGGAGGGGTTGGCGCGCTTCATGACGGACAAGGGTTTCGAGCGCGTCGAGGAGATCGTCGGCAAGAGCATCCCATTCTTTTCGACGCACATGGACTTGGTCGAGCGCATGAAGGAGGCCAAGCGCATCAAGGCCGGCGAGTCGAGCCGCGACAACGACTGGGCCGAGAAGAGCATCGTCGAGAAGACCGACGAACTGACTTCCGAGCGCGAGGCCGAGCGCGCCTGACGCGCCGCGAACGAACCTTTTGCAACGGCATCGGTAAGGTCTCTAGTCAACACGGCCGGGTGCGCGTCGTCATCTACGACGCGCGCCCGGCTGTTTTCATCCGCCCACGCGAAGAAAAACTCTTCCCTCGCCCGCGCGCTTCGCATACACTGTCGGGCGTTCTCACCTATTAACGCGCGCCGGGGTTTCAGGCGATGAGCGATAAAACTGCGAGCCTCGTGCTCGATCTTTCGGAGGTCGGGGCGGACGACGTGGCGCTCGTGGGCGGCAAGTGCGCCTCTCTGGGCGAGCTGTTCCGCGCGCTCGTGCCGAAAGGCGTGCGCGCGCTCGACGGCTTCGCCACGACGAGCGAGGCGTACAGGCTTCTGCTCGCGTGCGACGGACTCGAAGAGCGCCTGCGCGAGCAGATTAGCGCGCTCGACACAGAGGACAACTTCGCGCTCAAGGACGCGGGCCGCAAATGCCGCACCGCCGTCCTTGAGACGCCGCTTCCGCGTGAGTTGAAGGAGGCGGTGCTCGACGGCTACCGTCGCTTGGGCGAGCGCGCGCACCGCAACTGCGAAGTCGCCGTGCGCTCGTCAGCGACGGCCGAAGACTTGCCCGACGCCTCGTTCGCAGGTCAGCAGGACACCTTCTTGAACGTCCGCGGCGAAGAACGCCTGCTCGACGCCGTACACCGCTGCTACGCCTCGCTCTGGACAGACCGCGCCATCTCCTACCGCGCGACGCTCGGCTTCGACCACTTCGACGTCGCGCTCGCCGTCGGCGTCCAGCCGATGGTGCGCTCCGACCTCGCCTCCTCCGGCGTCGTGTTCACGCTCGACACAGAGTCGGGCTTCCGCGACGTCGTCACCATCAACGGCGCGTGGGGCTTGGGCGAGTGCATCGTCCAAGGACTCGCCACGCCCGACGAGTGGGTCGTCTTCAAGCCGACCCTGCGCGAGGGCGCGCGCTCAATCGTCAGCCGACGCCTCGGCAGCAAAGAAGTGAAGATGGTCTACGGCCTCGAAGAGAAAGGGACGCGCGTGCGCGAGGTCGTCGAGGCGCAGCGCCAGCGTTTCTCTCTGGACGATTACGAGGTCTTGCAGCTCGCGCGCTGGGCGTGCCGGATTGAGGAGCACTATTCGGAGCGCGCCGGGCGCGACCAGCCGATGGACATCGAGTGGGCGAAGGACGGGCGCACCGGAGAGATTTACATCCTCCAAGCGCGGCCCGAGACTGTGCATTCGACCAACCGCGAGAACTACATCGAGAACTTCCGCCTGACGGGCGAGCATGGCGCGCCCGTCTGCACGGGTCA
>DASUNL010000496.1:0-5874 GCA_036277175.1 Pyrinomonadaceae bacterium
GCCGGGGCCGCCGTCGCCCGAGCCCTCGCCGCCGCCGACGCGGTCGTCCATGGCGGCGAAGAAGTTCGCGACGTTGCGGTGCGCGACCATCACGCCTTTGGGCCGGCCCGTCGAGCCCGACGTGTAGATCACGTACGCCAGCGAATCAGCCGTCGCCCCGGCGAGCGGATTGGCTTCGCTCTGCCGTGCGATGTCGCTCCGATCGGCGTCGAGGCAGAGCACATGCGTATCGTGCGGCGGCAATTCGTCAAGCAGGCTCTCCTGCGTCAGCAACACGGAAAGCCGCGCGTCTTCGATCATGAAGGCGAGGCGCTCACGCGGGTACGACGGGTCGAGCGGGACGTAAGCCGCTCCTGCTTTGAGTATGCCGAGCAGTCCCACCACCATCTCCGCGCTGCGCTCGACGCAGATGCCCACGCGCGCGCCGGGCTCGACGCCGAGCGTTCGTAGATGATGTGCCAGACAGTTCGCGCGCCGGTTCAGTTCGGCGTAGCTCAACTGCGTCTCCTCGAAGATGACGGCCGTGCTGTCGGGAGTCCGCGCGGCCTGTTCCTCGAACAATTGATGGACGCATTTGTCGGCGGGATACGCGGCGGCGGTATCGTTCCATTGATGGAGTATCAGCTCGCGTTCGTCGGCCGACAGCAAAGGCAATTCGGACAGGGTCTGCGACGGTTCGGCTGCGATCCCTTCCAGTAAGGTCAGCAGATGCTCCCCGAGGCGCGCGATGGTCGAGGCGTCAAACAGCTCGGTCTTGTATTCAAAGAAGCCTTCCAGCTCGGGGCCGCGCTCGGTCAGTTCCAGCGTCAGGTCAAAGCGCGACGTTCCGTTGTCGGTATCGAGTATGCTCAAGCTCAGGCCGGGCAGTTCGGGCGTCTCCTGCGGGGCGTTTTGCAGGACGAACATCACCTGAAAAAGCGGGGTGTGGCTTAAATCGCGTCCCGGCTGCAACTCGTCCACCAGTTTTTCAAACGGCAAGTCCTGACGGGCGTAGGCTTCGAGCGCGGTCTGGCGTACGCGATGGAGCAACTCTCGGAAGCTCATCTCCCCATCCAGTTCGGCACGCATGATCAGCACGTTGATGAAGAGGCCGATGAGCCCTTCGGTTTCGAGTTGGTTTCGCCCGGCGATCGGCGAGCCGACGTTGATGTCGGTCTGTCGCGTGTAGCGATAGAGCAGGGTTTGGAAGGCCGCCAGCATCAGCATGTAGAGCGTGACGCCTTCGCGCTGCGCGAGTTTTTTCAGCCGTTCGTTCAACGCCGCAGTAATCACGACCCGCTGCTTGGCCCCGTCCCAACTTTGAATCGCCGGGCGCGGCCGGTCGGTCGGCAATTCGAGCACGGGCGACGCGCCGGACAACTGGCGCTTCCAGTATCCGAGCTGCTCTTCGAGCACCTCGCCCCGCAGCCATTCGCGTTGCCAGAGCGCGTAGTCCCCGTACTGAATCGGCAGTTCCGGCAGCGACGGCTGCCGACCCGCGATGAAGTCTCCGTAGAACGCGGCCACTTCGCGCACCAGTACGGCGACCGACCATCCGTCCGCGATGATGTGGTGGACGGTAAAGAGCAGCACGTGCTCGTCCTCCGCGAGCCGCAACAGAGCCGTGCGAAGCAGGGGCCATTGCTTGAGGTCGAAGGGCTTGCGCGATTCCTCTATCGCCAGCCGCGAAGCCTCCGCTTCGCGTTCCGCCTGCGGCAGGTGGCGGAGGTCAACGACGGGCAGCCCGGCGGGCTGGAACGGGTGGACGACCTGCACCGGCTCGCCCTCGACGGTCGCGAAAGAGGTGCGCATCGCCTCGTGCCGCCTGACGACTTCGTCGATGCTCCGCTGCAAGGCGGCGACATCTAGCGCGCCTTTGAGGCGCAGCGCTCCGGGCAGGCTGTAGAGCGTGCTGCCGGGATTGAGTTGGTCAATGAACCAGAGACGCTGCTGCGCGAACGAGAGCGGCAGCGGCTCGTCATCGGAAGCCCGCCGCGCCGGGGTCACGCCGAGCGCCGCGGCCTCGCTCCCCTGCGCCTTAATAACTTGCGCGAGTCCTTCGACCGTCGGGTGCTCGAACAAACTGCGCAAAGGAATCTCGACTCGGAATGCTTCGCGGAGGCGCGACATCAATCTCGTCGCCAGCAGCGAATGCCCGCCCGACTCGAAGAAGTTGTCGCGGACGCCGACCTGCTTCGCGCCCAGCACCTCCGACCAGATGCCGGCCAGCAGCTCTTCGACGGGCGTGCGCGGCGCGACGTATGAATCCTCTCTTCCGTCCAGACCCATTTGGGACAGGTCGGGTGTCGGGAGCGCGCGGCGGTCAACTTTGCCGCTCGGCGTTAACGGAAACTCGTCGAGCAGCATGAAGACGGAAGGAACCATGTACTCCGGCAGCCGCTCGCGTAGATGGCCGCGCAGTTCGTGCGCCGTCGCGCCCGCCCGCTCGTCCTTCAAGACGTAAGCCGCGAGCCGCTTCTCCCCGGCCGCGTCCTCGACGGCCACGACGACCGCCTCGCGCACCTCCGCGTGCTGGCGCAACGCCGATTCGATTTCGCCCAACTCGACGCGGTAACCGCGCACCTTCAACTGCCGGTCAGAGCGGCCGAGAAATTCGATATCGCCCCCGCGCAGGAAACGCGCCCGGTCACCCGTCCGGTAGAGACGCGCGGCGTCGGCGTCCTCGCCGAATGGGTTCGGCACAAACTTCTCGGCCGAGGCCCCCTCGTGTCCGACGTAACCCCGCGCGAGGCAATCGCCGCCGATGTAAAGCTCGCCCGCCACGCCGACCGGCACGGGACGCAAATGCTCGTCGAGGATATAAAGCTGCGCGTTGGCGATGGGGCGGCCGATGGGCGGCACTTCGGGCCAGTTCTCCGGCCGGTCGTCGAGCATGAAGCTGCTCACGACGTGCGCTTCGCTCGGCCCGTACTGGTTGTCGAGCGTGCACGCCGTCATCTTTCGGAACATGCCGCGAAGGTGCCGCGTGATTTTCAACTGCTCGCCCGCCGTAATCACCTCACGCAGGTTCGACGGCACGAGGCCCTCGCTCTCCGACACTTCCGCGAGATACTGAAGCGCGACGAAAGGCAGGAACAGGCGCTCGATGCGCGCGTCTTCCAGAACGCGAAGCAAAGCGCGCGCGTCGCGCCTCACTTCTTCCCGGATCAGCACCAGCGTCGCGCCGACACACCACGTCGAAAAGATTTCCTGAAAGGAAACGTCGAAGCTCAACGACGTGAATTGCAGCGTGCGCGGCGGATTCGATTGCGACGAGCGGTCGCGCTGCCAGCTAACGAGATTGACGAGCGGGCGGTGAGGCATCGCCACTCCCTTCGGCTTGCCCGTCGAGCCGGAGGTGTAAATCACGTAGGCCAGATTGCCGGGCGTCGCGAGGCTCTCTGGATTCTCCCCGCTCTCCTTCTCGACCTCGGCCCACTCGGCGTCGAGGCGAATCACCTTCGCCTCTCCCGCCGGCACACGCCCGGACAACGAGCTTTGCGTCAGCAACACCCGCGCGCGCGAGTCCGCGAGCATGAAGGCGAGGCGCGCCTGCGGGTATTCGGGGTCGAGCGGCAGATACGCGCCGCCGGCCTTCAAAACTCCGAGCACACTGACGAGCATCTCGATTGAGCGCTCGAAACAGATGCCGACGACGCTGTCCGGCCCGACGCCCGACTTTTGCAGGTGATGCGCAAGCCGGTTGGCGCGGCGGTTCAGTTCGCGGTAGCTGACCTCCGTCCCGTCAAACAGAATCGCAATCTCGTCCGGCGCGCGTTCCGCCTGCCGCGCAAACATTTCATGGACGCACAACTCGCGCTGGTAAGGCGTCGCCGTCCGGTTCCACTCGACGAGCAGTTGTTGCTCTTCGGCTTCGGCGAGAAGCGGCAGTGCGGAGACGTTCTCGTCCGGGTCGCGCACGACGCCTTCGAGCAGCATTTGGAAATGTTCGACCATGCGCTCGGCCGTCGCCGCGTCGTACAGATCCGAGTTGTAGAGCAACTCACCGCGCATCCCGCCGTCGTGTTCGCGCAGGTGGAACTCAAGCTCGAATCGCGCCGTGCCGCTCTCGAACTCTTCAAGCTTGAGCGTCAACCCCGGCAATTCGAGCGCGCCCATCGGGGCGTTCTGAAGCGCGAACAGAACTTGGAAGAAAGGGTTGCGGCCCAAGCTCCGCTCCGGCTGCAACTCCTCGACGAGCTTTTCAAACGGGATGTCCTGATGCGCGTACGCTTCCAGCGTCACCCGGCGCACACGTCGCAACACCTCGCGGAAGGTTGGGTCGCCTGACATGTCCGTGCGCAGCGCCAGCGTGTTGACGAAGAACCCGATGAGGTCTTCGATCTCCTCACGGTTGCGGTTCGCCACCGGAGAGCCGACGATCACGTCGTCCTCGTTCGCGTAACGACGGAGCAACGTCTGCCACGCCGCCAGCAGCGTCATGAAAAGCGTCGCGCCTTCTTGGAGGCTGAGCGCCTTGAGCGCGTCGGTTAACTGCGCCGGAATCGAAACCGGCACGGCCCCGCCGCGAGCGATTTGCGCCGCCGAGCGCGGGCGGTCTGTCGGCAACTCTAAACTCGACGTCGCCCCGCCGAGTTGCTGCTTCCAGTAACCGAGTTGTTCGTCGAGCACCTCGCCCCGCAGCCATTCCCTCTGCCAGACGGCGAAGTCCGCGTACTGAATCGGCAGCTCCGCGAGCGGCGACGATTCCCCCCCGACTCCCGCCTCATACAGCGCCGCCACTTCTCTGACCAACACTCCCAAAGACCATCCGTCACTGACGATGTGATGCATCGTCAGGAGGATGACGTGCTCCCCCGCGCTCAGTCTCAGCAGCAGCGCGCGCAGCAGCGGCCCTTTCGACAGGTCGAACGGCCGCCGCGCCTCTTCGGCGGCGAGCCTTCTCACTTCCGCTTCGCGCTCCTCCGGCGTCCCGCCCGGCACTTCGACCGGAGGCAAATCAATCTGCAAGGCCGGCGAGATGAGTTGGACGGGCTGCTCGCCCACGACGGAAAAGCGTGTGCGCAGAGATTCGTGACGCCGCACCACTTCGTTGAGGCTGGCACGCAGGGCCTCCGCGTCGAGTGTGCCGGTGAGGCGGACGGCGACCGCCATGTTGTAGAAAGCCGAGCCGGGTTCGAGTTGGTCGAGGAACCACAGACGTTGCTGCGCAAACGACAGCGGCAACAGGTTGAGCCCGTCGCCTTCTTCCAGCAACGCTTCGAGAAGCTCGCGCTTCTCCACGGATAAATCGGCAATCTCTCTGTCGAAATTATTCATTGTTCGCTTTTCTCTCTAGCGAGAGCTTCTCTCTTCAAGAATGCGTTTGGCCTCGTGCTCCGGCAGATGGTTGAGACTCGTCAGGAGTTCGTCGAGACTTTGTCCGGCATTACGACGCGGGGTTATTTTGGGCGGGCTGTAAGCGGCCTTTTGCTGCCCGGCGTTTTCCGTGACGAGTTGTGCGAGCTCGGCGATGTTCGGCGTCTCGAACAATCGCCGCAGCGAAAGCTTCACCTGAAAAGTCTTTTCCACCCGCGAGACGAGTTGGGTGGCGAGCAGCGAGTGGCCGCCCAAGTCGAAGAAGTTATCGTCGACGCCGACCCGCTCCACCCCCAACACCTCGCGCCAGATTTCGGCCAGCGCCTCCTCCGCCGCCGTCCGCGGCGCGACGAACGCGGCGGCCAGCCGCGGCCGCTGCTCGCCGGGCGCGGGCAGCGCCTTGCGGTCGACCTTCCCGTTCGGCGTCAAAGGCATCGCTTCGAGCAGCACGAAGACCGACGGGATCATGTAGTCGGGCAGCTTCCGTTGCAGGTGATGACGCCATTCGCTCGTCGTGGGGACAGGCCGGCGCTCGCCGGCGACCACGTAGGCGACGAGCCGCTTCTCGCCGCGCTC
>DASUNL010000497.1:0-5452 GCA_036277175.1 Pyrinomonadaceae bacterium
TGAAGGCCTGCGCGTAGAAGACCTTCCACTGCGCCGTGTCGCTGTTGGTCGCCGAGGTCGTGCCGTACCAGACGACGCCGACCGAGCCGAGGTCTGGGCCGGTTTCGAGCCAAGGCATCAGAGACGTGCGCGTCTCCGTGCCGTCGCTGACGCGCACGCGCGGGCTCCACGTCGCGCCCTTGTCGGTCGAGTGGCGCAGGTAAATCTGCGAGCCGTCGGAGTAGGCGACGTAGGCCGTGCCGTTCGGCGTGCCGTCGTCGGCCACCTTGACGACGAAGAAGATGTTGTCGGGCGATTCGGTCGCGGCCGTCGCCTGATGGCAAGTGTAGGTGAGCGGCTCCGCGCCGACGCGCAAGGGGTCTGTGCCGGGGACGAGTGGCTCGCCCGTGCAGACCTGCCCCGACCCGCCGCTGATGTAGACCGTGCCGGTCGCCTGATGCACGTCAATCGAGCCGACCTGTCCGATGGCCCCGGCCGTTCTGGCGACGCCGTAGGTCAGGCCGCCGTCGGTCGAACGCTGAATCATCGTGACGGCGGGCGCGAGCGTGCGGTAGAGAAGATAGACGACGTCCTTGCCGTAGAACTCGTGCCACTGTCGGTCGTCGCCGGGCACGCCGCCGGTGACGTTGCCGAGCGGGTTCTTGGTGAAGTTCTGGCCGCGATCCTGCGAGCGTTGCGTCGAGATGTTGGCGGCGACGAGACTGGAAGTGGCGAGCGTCGGCGGGTCGTTCGTCGCGTTCGTGCCGGGGTTCGGGAAGCCGACCGAGAGGTCTATGTCGCCGCCGCCGTCCGCGCCGACCTGCACCGAGTCGTCTTCGGTGAACGAGTCGGGCTGCCCTCGATAAGCGGCGTTGCGCATGTAGGGGTCGAAGGACGGGTTGGCGAGCGCGCCGACGGTCGGCCGAAGGTCGATGTACCAGAGGTCGACGCCCGCCGGGACGCCGCGAATCGCGCCGACGTAGGTGTTGCCGAGAAAGTCTGTGCGAAGCGATGGCTCGCCGTCGCGCGCGGCGACGGGCGCGCGCACCGTCACGTTCGGCGTGAACGTGATGCCGCCCTTCTGGTAAGTGGCGGCGCGCGCGGTCGGCGCGGAGACGACCGAGACCGTGGCGTCGTACTGCCGCGTCGAATCGACGGGCGGGGGCACGGCGTAATAGACGACGCGCACCTTGTAGTCGCCCGTGCCGTAGACGTTCGGGTCGATTGACGAATGCTCTTCGCCGAGGACGCCGTTGGTCGCGCCGTTGCCGGAACTGCCGACGAACTGGCCCGTACACTTGCCCGTCGCCGGGCACGTCCCGCCTTTGTAGATGACGAGGTCGTAGTCGTCGGCCGCGAGGAAGGTCAAATCGACGGGGATGACCTTGCCCGACCAGACGCCGGGCAGGACTGTGAGCGTGAAGGTGTCGCAGGTCAGGCCCTCGGTGCAGCCGGCCTCGCCGTCGAGCGGGTCGGTGGTCGCGCCGCCGGTGGCGGTGCCCGTCCAAGAGCCGTTGAAGGGCAGGACGGGGCCGGTCGGGGCGATAGCGCCGGACGCGGGGCTGGCCGCGCGCGCCGTCCGCTCGACGCGCGTCGGCGTAAACAACGCGGCGAAGGCGACGACGGCGAAGACGGCGAGCGCGAAGTAGAGTCGCGAGGACGCGCGTCCGCGTTTGTGTCGTCGCGCGCTTTGACGCGGTGATGCGACGCGCGTCGTTGTCGTCTCCGTCAAATGTAGACGAGCCGCTTCCCTGTCCCGCCGCGCGGGAGAAGTCCTGCCTAGTGGATTCATCTTCGGACAGCTCCTTCAAAGGTGAGAGGCATTCGGTCGGGCGACGAGAATGCCGGGGCCAAACTCAGCGCGACCTTTTAGGCAGGGACGGCCGCGCACACGAGAAGCTAAAGACCTTCGGTCGGGGGAATAGGGGAGTGGCGGATTTCTGTTGCCGAGGCTTATATCACAGTTCGGCCCGAAGTACGAGCGGCAATGAATCGTAAATCGTCAATCGTGAATTGATTGACGGGCACTCGGCCTTACTCTTCGCCGTTCAAGCAGCGATGCTCTCAACCACTATTAACGATTGACGATTGACGATTGACGACTTTTACCGTTTGCCTTCTGCGAGCGAGAGCAGGTAGACGACGCGCGCGCGTCGGTTCGGGCCTTTGGCGACGAGACGGTAGTCGCCCTCTTCGGTCACGACGTTCCACGCGACCTCCGTCTCGCCCGAGGCGTGGGCGCGCGTGAGGTCGCCGAGACGCTCGAACGGGATTTCCTGACCCTCGCGGACAAAACCCGTCACCCACACGACGCGGCCGCGCGCGTCCGTCTTGTAGGCGATTGAATTGAACTCGGTCTTCTTGAGCGTCCAAGCCTCTTTGCGCCCGCCGTCGCGCGTCGCGCGGCCGCCGACCGTGCCGAGGTCTTTCAACTTCGCGTGCGCCTCCTCGATGCTCGTCCCGATGCGGACGCCGAGCACGGAATCGAGGACGCGCGCGTCCGCGCCCACGGTCTTCACGGCCTGCCCGGACGGCCCTCCCTTCTCCTCCTGCGCGAGCGTCGGCAAAGGTAGCTGCGCCGCCAGACATGACAGCAAGAGGACGACGGCGAGTTTCATCTTTCCAGCCTCCGTTCGATTCGTTAAGGGACGCGCGCCTCGGCGTTTCAGCGTCTCGGCGTGTCGGCGCGGACGTAGAGGACGAGGTCGACGCCGGGCCGCAGCGGATAGACCGCGCCGGTGCGTCGGTAGGCCGGGCCGAGCGCCGTGCGCAGTTGCGTCGCCTCCGGCTCTTTCGCGCTGCCGACGACGATTGCGTCCGTGTACGCGCCCGCGCGGCCGTGGAAGCCGACGTTCTTGTAGTGATTCAGATACCAAGGGAGCGGCCAGTATTCGGGCGCGGCGACGGCGATGCGCGTGTCCGTGCCCGTGCCCGCGCGCTCGGCCGCGCGGTTAATCTCTTCGAGCAGTTGGAACACGTCGCGCCTCGTGTGCGAGTAGACGTAAGGGTAGCGGTCGTTGTCGTACTCTCTGAAGTTCAGGATGACGGCCTGCACCGTCGCGACGAGGAGCGCCGCGCCCAGCACCGCGCCGACGGCCGCCTCGCGTTTGTAGCCCGCGCGCGAGGCCCACGCATCCAACTGCTCGATGGCGTAACCGCCGATGAGGGCCATCGGCACGGTGAAGTTGAGCATCAGCCAAGGCGTCTTGTAGGGGACGAGCGAGTAGGCGGCGAGCGTGCCGAAGGCCCACGCCCCTGCGAAGACGGCGAAGCGATTGCGCGCGCGGTAGAGGGCCGCGGCCGCGCCGCAGACGGCGAGCAGGAAGAGCAAAGCCTCCTCCTGCCCGAGCCACTTCAAGTAGTTGTGCCAAGGCTTCGCGTGAAACTCGCTGACGCCCGTGCTCGTCCAGACCTTGAGCGCCGCGAGCGCGTCGGCGATGCCCTTCGGGTTCTTGAAGAACGACGAGTAGAGGACGAGGTTGACGACGAGGAAGATGATGAACGCGCTGCCGAAGAGGATGACGAGACGCGCCGGGTCGTCTAAGGGGATGCGCGCGTGCGTCGCGCCGTCTTCGCCGCCCGACGCCTCGGCCCGCCGCGATTCCGCCCACCCAAAAGCCCCGGCCAGCTTCATGTAGCTCCACGCCACGCCCCACGCGAGCAGGAGCACGACGGCCGTGATGATGGCCGTCTCCTTCGTCGCGAACATGAGCGCGGCCGACGCGGCGGCGAGCATCAGGTAGCGCGCACGCCCCGTGTCGTAGTACCAGACCGAGGCCACGACGATGCCGAGCGCGAAGAAGACGAACATCGACTCGTGTATGAAGTAGCGCGACTGGTAGACCGCGCCCGGCGAGACGGCGACGAGCGCCGCGCCGGCGAGCGCCCCGACCGTCCCCAAGTGTCGGCGCAGGCAGAGGACGAGCGCGACCGTCGCGATGCCGAAGACGGCGGGGACGAGGCGGACGGCCACCTCGTTGAGTCCGAAGAGCGCGGCCGTCGGGAGCGTGAAGTAGTAGAGCGTCGGGCCGTGGTAGTTCGTCGGGTCGTAGACGTAGCGGCCTTCGCGCAGGAGGTTGGTGAGGAAGAAGCCGTTGACGCCCTCGTCGTGGTGCATCGGCTTGAGCGCGAGCGCGTAGAGTCGGAGGACGGCGGCGACGAAGAGCGTCGCGCCGCTCGCGAGCGTCCAGAACTGCTCGGAGACGCCGGGCGAGTCGCCGCCGTCGTCTGCGTCCGAGTTGAACGCGCGCGCGTCGCGGCCCGCGCCCGTCCCGACCTGCGGCGGGCGCGGCGCGCCTTTCTGGCCGCCCCGCCGTTTACTCCCGCGTCGTTTTGTAGAGGCTGTAGCCACCGACCTGCCCGACCTTCGTGTAGCGTTGTTGGAAGAAAGCCTCGTTGACCGCGACGCCCTTCGCCCCCAGCTCGTGGCGTTCGAGCGGGCCGACGACGACGTACTCGATGCGGTTGCGCGCAATCGCCGCCTCGGCCTCCGCGCCGCCGCGATAGATTGTCGAGGCGTCGCGCTCGCGCTCCGCGTAAGTCGTGATGCCATGCGACCAGAGGTGTCCGGCGTAGCCGACCAGTCCTCGCCTGCCCGTCAACAAGACGGGGTGATTATAAGTCGGCGCATGGAGAATCACAGAGCGCGGCGGCGTCTTCTCCTTAATCAACTCGGCGAAGGCCGCGCCGTCGCGCTCAAACACCCTCTGCTCCATCGCGCCCGACGCGACGCGGTAGACGTCGAGCGCGCCCGACAAAGTGAGCACGACGAGGAGCGCGAGAGACGCGAGCGCGCCGACCGCGCCGCGCCGCCAGAGGTGCGCGACAAGGAGCGCGACCAAGGGGGCGGCGGCGACCCACCAGTAGTACATGACCTTGATGTTGTCCCAAGCCCACGGCGAGAGCTTGAACAGATAGGGGACGACGAGGCAGAGCGTGAACGGCAAGTAAAAAAGAAACAGCCGTCGCGGCACGAGTCGCTCGCGCGCGCGCCCCGCGCGCCACAAGAGCGCGGCGACGAGGAGCGGGATGAAGAGGCCCGTGTTCTTGAGCCAGAAGGCGAGCGGGTTCTGCTTCCCTTCCTCCCAACCGACGTGCCAGCCGAAGAAGCTCCCGGCCTCGACGTTAGATTTATAAGTCGCCCAGAGCATCTGCGGTACGGCCAATGCGAGCGCCGACGCGAAGAAGACCGCCCACGCCTTCACACGCTCCGACACACGCTCCGAGACGTTCGGCCGCGACTCGCCCGCCGCCATGCTTTCGCCAATCGCGTCGGCCCGCGAAGCCTCCCAAACAGAGATGAGCGCCAGCAAGCCTCCCATCGACATCAACACGACGAAGCTGTGCGCGTGTACGAGCGGCAGAAGCCCCGCGACGACTCCGGCCGCGAGCATCTCGGGGAAGGCAAAAGGCAAAAGGTAAAAGGAAAAAGGCGCGCGTGAAGATGAGAGCCTTGCTGATGAGAGTCTCGCTG
>DASUNL010000498.1:0-2294 GCA_036277175.1 Pyrinomonadaceae bacterium
CAGGCCGAACGTCGCCGCGAGTCCGGCGGCGGTGCGGTTGTCGTCGCGCAGGCCCGCCGGGAGGACGGGGAACGTCAGGCTGTTGTTGAGCGACGCGCCGTTGCGCTCGCGCGTCCCCTGGTACGAGCCGAAGAAGAAGAACTTCCGCGCGACGATGGGGCCGCCCAAGGTTCCGCCGAACTGGTTGCGGTTGAGCACGGGGCGGGGCCGCCCGGCGGCGTTGAGGAAGAAGTCGTTGGCGTTGAGACGGCTGTTGCGGAAGAACTCGTAGAGGTTGCCGTGGAACTCGGAGCCGCCCGAGCGCGTCACGGCCTCGACGTTGCCGCCCGCGTTGCGCCCCTGCGAGGCGTCGTAGAGCGAGGTCTGGACGATGAACTCCTGCAAGCTGTCGGTCGCGGGCACGGCGATGTTCGGCGTCGAGTTGGTGCCGACCGAGTTGGCGTCGATGCCGTTGATGCGGACGTTGTTCGAGGTGGTGCGCTGGCCGTTGACACTGATGATGGAGTCGCCGCGCCCGAGTTCCGTGTTGTTCGAGACGCTCGCCGAGGTGCCGGGCGAGAGCGTCAGGAGCTGCTGGAAGTTGCGCGTCGGGAGCGGCAACTGCCGCAGCGTCTCGCCCTGGATGACGCGCCCGACCTGCGAACTCTCCTGCTGCACGAGCGAGCCTTGCCCCTGATCCGTCACCGTCACGGTCTCGCCCTGAAGCGCGGGCGAGAGCACGAGGTCGGAGAGCGTCGTCGTCTGCGTCACGTTGACGATGGCGCTCTCGACGAGGATTCTGCCGAACCCCTGCGCCGAGACCTCGACCTTGTAGCGGCCCGGCGGCAGCAGCGGCACCGCGAAGTTCCCGTCGCCGTCCGTCTCGACCGCGCGCGCGGCCCCCGTGTCGAGGCTGGTGACGACCACGCTCGCGCCCGCCACGCGCCCGCCCTGCGGGTCGGAGACCGTGCCCGTCAACTGCCCCGTGGCGCCCTGCGCGAGCGCCGCCGCCGCCAACGCCGACGCGAGCAGCATGACCGAAGCTAAGCGTTTCAGTGAAAACATCTCTTTCTACCTCCTCCAGCGGAAACCAAGGGGTTTTTGCCCGACCGCGGAACGAATAAAAACGAACGTCCGTCTTTCTTTATCCGGCGGCAGGCCGTGCGGCGTCTCCACTTTCGGGCGCCTCGGCCCGGCCTGCCTCTGTCTGCGGAATGTTCTCCCGCCGGGTCGCACGCCGGAGGGGCGGCGCGGGCGGGGGCCGTGTTTATTTCGCGCGGACGGCGCGCGCCGTCTTCCGCTTCCCGGGCTTCATCACGCCGCGGACGAAGATGTCCGTGAGGGTCGCGATGACGCGGTCGTCGCTCATGCCGAGGTGGCGGTTGCCGCCGAACAGCTTCTCGACGAGGAAGTAGTTGAAGAACTGCATGTAGGCCGCCGTGAAGCCGACCGCCGGGTCGATGCCGTCGTGGAGCGCGTCCTCGCCGCGCAGCCGCTCGAAGTAGGGGGCGAAGCGGCGGCGCAGGTTCTTCGCCAGCCCTTCGAACATCTTGCGGAAGTGGCGGTTCTCGAACTCCAGCACGTCGATGTACATCAGCAGCCAGAAGTCGGAGTGTGTGCTCACCAGTTCCTTGATCATCCGCCCGAAGCGGGCGAGGCTGTCGGGGTCGAACGGCTCCTCGATCTCGTCGAAGATCGTGCGCAGGCGCGCGTCGATCACCTTCTGGTAGCGCGCGATGATCGATTCGAGGATGTCTTCCTTGGTCTTGTAGTAGTTGTACAGGTTGCCGAGCGAGGTGCCGGCGCCGGAGGCCACGTCGCGCATCGAGGTGGCGTGGAAGCCGCGCTTGATGAACAGCTCCTTGGCCGCGTCCTCGATGCGGCCCCGCTTCTCCTCCAGAACTTCGCGGCTCAGCTTCGGCATAAAAAAACGAACGTCCGCCTTTTTATCCGAGCGGCGGCGAATTGTCAACCACTTATTCGACGGCGGGGCGCCGGCCCCGCGCCGGCGGCCCGCGGGTGAAAATGATGGACACGCCCGCCGCCGGTGTGTTAATGAGGCGGACGAGAAGCCCGAGACGAAACGAACCCGAGACGCGCGAAACTTTATGAACAACCCCGAAGGCAAGCTCGCTTCCCTGCTCTCCGACATCCGCGACTTCATCCGCGAAGAGGCGCTGCCCCTCGAAGCGGAGTTTTTGCGCGGGCGCTTCCGCGATCTACTGCCGGCGCTCGCCGAGAAGCGGCAGCGGGTCAAGGAGCTGGGGCTGTGGGCGCCGCAGTTGCCGCGCGAGCTGGGCGGCCTCGGCCTCAAG
>DASUNL010000499.1:0-3557 GCA_036277175.1 Pyrinomonadaceae bacterium
GTCTTCGCGCGCGGCGGACGCGGCGGCGACGCATGGCGCAACCAAGCGCCCGGCGCGTCTCCCGGCGAGCGGCACGGGCCGGGCGGCGGCGGCGGCGGCGGCGTGGTGCTGCTATCGGGCGCGGCGACGGTCAGCGTCACGGGCGGCGCGAGCGGCGTCACAACTACCGCCCTCGACCCTTACGGCGCGACCGGCGGCGCGAACGGCACGAGCGGCACGACGACGGCCGCCTCCATCCCCGGCGCTACGATGGGCGCGCAGTGTCTCCCGACCTTGACGACGACGAAGACGACGAGCACCCCCAACGTCAACAACACCGCGTCGGGCACGTCGGCGACTTACTCCATCCTCGTCTCGAACGCGGCCAACCGGGGCGCGGCCATCCGCGTCGCCATCTCCGACACTTTGCCTGCGGGCTTCACCTACGCCTCGACCGGCTCGATAACTTTCACGGGCACGGCCACGCGGACGTCTACGACCAACCCGACTGCGGGCGACGCCGTGCCCCTGTGGAGCGCCTTCAGGATTCCGGGCGGGAGCAGCGTGCGTATAACTTTCACGGTCAGCATCGCGGCCGGGACGAACGGCACTTTCCAGAACCCCGCGACGGCCCGATATGCCGACCCCGTGCGCACGGTCGATACGACGAACGCCACCGTCTCTTACAACCCGGCGTCGAGCACGGGAGAAGATGTGACGGTCGTCGCGCCGCCGCGCGTCACGCTCGTCAAGAGCTGCACGAGTCCCGTCAACTGCGAGACGGTCGGCCACCGTCCGGGCACGGAGCTGACCTACACCATCGTCTTCTCGAACACGGGCGGGCGCGCCGCGCAGAACGTCTTCATCGTCGACGTGATGCCGTTCAGCGTCGACCTCGTCAACGCCGTCAACGTGCGGACGACCGACTTCAAAGTCGGCTCGATGACGTTTACGCCGAACACGAGCACGCTCATGCTTCCGCCCGCAGGCATCAGACACTTCTCCGACCCCATCCCCTTCCCGGCCACGCCGCCTTGGACGCCCTCGACCAGCTACACGCCGCCCGGCGTCGCCGGCACGTTCGACCCGTCGGTGACCTACGTCGGCTGGCAGTTCACAGGCTCGATGCCGCCGGGCACTTCGGGGACAGTCACTTTCACCGTCCGCATACGCTAGACGGAGCGGCCCGCAAGTCTCTACAAAAACGCGCCCGTCTTACTCGACCTCTCGTTGCGGCTTGACTTTATTTCGCGCCTGAGTAAGATAGCCGCGCTTTGAAGTTGATTGAACGAACGTCCCCGACCGCGTTCGAGCATCAGGCGCACTCCGCACGTCACCCTTCACCTCCGTTGTGAAAGATGTTTGTTGTCGCCGCTTGACCCTCCCCGTGGGGCTGGCCCGCGCGTCGCGCGCGCGAGGCCGGTTGCTGTAGGCCTCAATTTCCAACAGCGCATAACCTAAACAGGCACGGTAGCTGAGCGCACCGGCGCGTCCGCAGTTCTCGACGCGCCGCTCTGTCTCTCACTCTCCATCTCTCTCTATCTCTGCGCCCGTGCCCCACGACCCGAAGACGCGCTCGGCCGACCCCGCGGCCTCCGGCGCGAATGCGTTTCTCGCACAAGCAGGTTTCGCGCACACACGTCCCCGACGGCCCCAAACTCCAAACCCCAGTTTTAATAGGAGAAAGTCCGTGAACAGCATCCTCAGCAGAAGAGTCTCGTCCGCCTTACTGTCGGCCCTGATGCTCGCCGCTCCCTGCGCGCAGCTCGCCCATTCTTCGAGCCTTCATAACACGACGCCTCTCGCGGGTCGCACCGCGAAGACGAAACGCGCCGCCGCCCCCAAGACAGGCGCGCCCCTCGCCCCGGCCGACGCGAAGTCGGCGCGCGAAAGCGATGCGTCGCGCTTGGGCGAAACATTCGGTAAGCTCCCCTTAAGCTTCGAGGCCAATCGCGGGCAGGCCGCCGACGAGGTCAAGTTCGTCTCGCGCGGGGGCGGCTACAGTCTGTTCCTCACCGCGAGCGAAGCGGTGCTCACGCTCGACGACCCGGCGGGCGCGACCTCGATTACGGTCGGCGAGCCGCGCGAAGCGGACGGCGACGCGCGCGGGGACGTGCTGCGCATGCGCCTCGTCGGCGCGAACAAGAGCGCGCGGCCCTCTGGGCACGGCGAGCTGTCGGGCCGCGTCAACTACATCATCGGCAACGACCCCGCCAAGTGGCGCACCGAAATCCCGACCTACGCGGGCGTCGAATACGCGGAGGTCTATAAGGGCGTCGACCTCGTCTATCACGGCAGCCGTCAGCAACTCGAATACGACTTCCGACTCGCGCCCGGCGCTGACCACCGCCCGATACGTCTCGCGTTCGAGGGCGCGAAAGAGGCGCGCGTCGACGAGAGCGGCGACCTTCTGCTGCGTACCGCCGGCGGCGGCGAGGTGCGGCAGCACAAGCCCTTCGCCTATCAGGACGTCGGAGGCGCGCGCCGCGAAGTCGAGAGCCGCTACGTCGTCGAGCGCGGCCGCGTCGGCTTCCGGCTCGGCGAGTACGACCGCTCGCTCCCGCTCGTCATCGACCCCGTCATCACCTACTCGACCTACCTCGGCGGCACGGTCAGCGACTCGCTCACCGACATGGCCGTCGACCCGGCCGGGAACGTCTACGTCTACGGCTCGACCAACTCGCTCGACTTCCCGACCAACAACGGCGCGGTCATCCCGTCCCCCCCGCAGGGCGTCAACAACAGCAACCTCTTCATCGCGAAACTCAACGCAGCCGGCACGGCCTTCGACTACTGCACTTACATCGGCGGCGCGGGCACGGACTCGCCGGGCGCCATCGCCGTCAACGCGGACGGCGAGGCTTACGCGACGGGCGGCACGCTCTCGACCAACTTCCCGACCGCCAACGCGCTCTGGCCCAACGACCCCGACAACGGCGGCAACGAGTTCGGCGATTTCGTCGACGCCTTCGTCCTGAAGCTCTCCGGCGACGGCTCGCAGTTCGTCTACTCGACCTACCTCGGCGGGCGCAGCGGCGGCGTCACGCCCGGCGGCGTCACCATCGGCCCCGACCGCGGCGCAGACATCGCCGTCGATGCGTTGGGCAATGCGTGGGTCGCTGGCACGACCTCTTGCCCCGACTTCCCCATCACGCCGGACGCGCTGCACACGACGAAAGCGCCGAGCAATGCGTTCCTGACGAAGTTCAGCCCGACAGGCGGCACCGTCATCTACTCGACCTTCATTCGCGGCAACATGGGCGTGCGCGGCTTGGCGGTCGACCGCGTCGGCGACGTCTTCATGGTCGGCACGGTCGGCAACGACTGCACGGTCTTCGGCTGCAACATCCTGCCGAACCTGCCGACGACCCCGCTCGCCTATCAGCCGACTTACGCGGGCGGCGGCGACGGCTTCGTCCTCAAGTTCCGCACGATTAAAAACACACGGGCCTTCACCGCCTTAGACCCTTCGGCGGTTCTCTCTCTCGGCACGTACCTCGGCGGCACGAGTGGCGAGTCGCCCGAAGACGTGGCCGTCGATTCCTCGGGCAGCGTCTACATCACGGGCGGCACGACCT
>DASUNL010000500.1:0-6279 GCA_036277175.1 Pyrinomonadaceae bacterium
CCCTCCGAGGACTTCAGGGCCGCTCATTGTCCCTGATAGTTGTTTCCGTTCGCGTCCTGATAGACGAGCGTGTGGCGCGTCGGGATCGTCACGTCGGCCTCGATGTTCGGGCGCAGACGCACCGCGATTTTCAGAACGGCCGTGTCGCCCGGCGCGAGTTCACCCACGCGCCAGACGAAGCGGCGCGCGTCGCCCGACGAGTCCTGCGCGTTCAGAGACGGGTCGGACGAGATGAACTGCAAGGCCTCGGGCAGTTGCTCGGTGACGACGAGGTTCTTCGCAAGGCCCGCGCCGTCGTTGACGAGGACGAGGCGGTAGAAGACCGTGTCGCCCGGCGCGGCCTCGGTCGTCACCTGCTCGGTGCGCACGCGCACGCGCGGCGCTGCGACAGTCAAAACGGTGCTCGCCTCGCTCGCGACGCGGTTGGCGTTCGCGGCGCGCGTGACGACGTTGTAGGCGTACTGCTGTCGGTCGGGCGTCGAGCGCGGGATGTCGACGCGCAGGAGCAGGCGGAACTGCCCGCCGCGCGGGTCGAGCATCGAGGTCTGCGACACCTGCGGCTCGTCCTCCTGACGCTGTCCGTCGCCGTTCGTGTCGGCGAAGAGCGTCCCGGCGGGCGCGCCCGGCGCGGTGATTTGCAGCGCGTAGGCTTCGGGGTAGTTGCCGGGGTTGCGGACGACGAACGGGATGTAGATGGTGTCGCCCGGAGTGGCCGTCAGGCCCGTCGAGACCGATTCGATGCGCGCGCGCGGGACGCGGCCCACGGTTATCGAGGGGCCGTCGAAGTTCGCGGGGACGATGAGGCTCTGCGTCTTCATCGTGCCGCGACCGATGGAGCGCGTGACGGCCAAGGCGTCGGGGACGGCCTTGAGCGTGACGGCGATGTCGCGGTCGCCGCGCGAGTCGAGGTCGCCCAAGCTCCAGATGGCCGTGCGCGAGGCGCGGTCGTAGACGAGCGGAGTGGGGTCTGCGCTGACCAACTCGAAGTCGGGGTTGAAGACGAAGTCAACGCGCGAGCCGCGCGCCGAGGCCGAGCCTTGGTTGCGCATCGAGATGCGCTGCGTGAAGGTCTCGCCCGGCATGACGGTCTCCTGCGAGACGTTGGTCGAGGCCGAGAGCGCGGCCGCCGCGACGGTGATGCCGGCGTCGGCGACGCGGAAAATCTGGTGGTCGGCCTGCGAGGCGGCGCGGACGAAGAAGGCGATCTGTTTGAGGTCGGGCGCGTTGTCGGGGACGCGCAGGTTGAGCATCACGTCGTAGCTGGCGTTGCGGGCGAGCTGCGGCGTAATCATGATGGGCAGCCCAGTGTCGGAGCCTCCCTGCGCGGGGCTGAAGGTCGGCTGGAACTCGGCCGGAAGGTCGGTCTCAAGTCGGAACTGGTCTTCCTTGTTGCCCGTGTTCGTGACCGCGAGCGGCAGTTGCACGACCTGACCCGGCGAGGCCGAGATGGAGGCGCGACGAAGCGCAAGGTTCAAGTTCGGGACTTGCTTGACGACGATGCTCAAGCCCCCCGTCTGCGGCGCGGGCTCGGCCGACGAAGAAGGCGCGGCGCTCAGGACGGTGGTGCGCTCGCTCGCTTCCGAGGTGCGCGCGGGTGAGGTCGAGACGTCGGAAGTCGAAGGCGTCACAGGCGGAGGCGTCGTCGTGGTCGTATTGCTCGCGACCTCGCGCGGCGTGTTGGCGGCGCGGCGCGACGGCGTCATCGTGACGCGCGACGGCGTCGTGCCGCCGGGCGTGCCTCGCGAAGCAGTTGTGGTCGGTGTGGTCTGCGGCTGCGCGGCGTTGGCGGCGGGCGCGGTCACGCGGCGGCTTGAGCGCGTGCGGTTTCCGCCGCCGCGCGCGGCGAGCGTGGGCGCTCCGGAGTCCGTGCGCGTAGGCGTGTTGTTCGCCGCGACGTTATTCGTCGCTGCGTTGCGCGCGCGGCGTCCGGGAAGCTGTCGCGCAGTGGGCGGCGCGGGCGTCGGTGTGGCGCGCGCGACGACGGCTGCGGGCGTCGATGTCGGCTCGGCTCGCGGGCGGACGGGCGCGGGCCGGGCGGGCTTCTCGCGCGCCGCCTGAATTTCGCTCTCGTAGATGTCTATGAAGGGCGTGTCGCGGATGGTGCGCAGACGCTGGCCCACCTGCTCGGCCTCCGCGAGGTTTCCCATCTCCATGTAGGAGCGGCCGAGCCAGAGCAGCGTCAGGTCGGTGATGACGCTGTTCGGGTAGGTCTTCAGGAAGTCTTGGAGGACGACGATGGCCTGCTCGTAGCGCCCCTGTATGAAGAGGTTCTGGCCTCGCGTGAAGAGACCCTGCTCGGCGTCGCTCGGCCCGTCGTCCTGCGCCGCGACCGCAGCGCGCGCCGAAGCGACGACCGGAGCGGCACTTGCCGACATGAGCGGGGCGAAGACGACCGCCGCCGCGAGCGCCGCCCCGACGATTCTGTTACGCATAATCAAGATAAGTTCCTCCGGCAGGTAGGTGCGAGTTTTTAAGAGATGTCTGTTCGTGAACTTCCGCGCCGCCGGTCTCGGGAGATTCGACCGCAGGCCGCCGCGCGTGTAAGCAGCGACGGTTCGGACGTGCGAGATAATACAACCACAGGCGAAGCGCGGGCAAGAAGGTCGTCCGCGCGGTCTTCCCGCGCGCCCTTACTTCTGCTTCTTCCCTGCGCGTCCGACCTCGACGCGGTCGCCAGCTTCGAGTCGCGGGTCGGGCGCTTTGCCGTCCTGTATCAGTTTCAAGTCGTACTCGTTCGAGACCAGAAGCCCGTTCGCGCCCTGCCGCGAGACCCTGACCTTCGCGCCGGCCGCGACCGTCGTCCCTCCCGACGCGAGCACGGCCTGCGTCAGAGTCATCCCCGCGTGAAAATCTTTCTGGCCGGGCGTCGCCACCTCGCCGCCGATGTAATAGAACTCCTGCGGCTTGGTCGTCAGGTTCACGACGTCGCCCGGATAGACGAGCGCGCCCATTGCGGCCGCGTCCGAAAGGTCGATGACGAGAGTCTGCCCCGTGCGATGCGACATGACGACGGCGCGGCCCGCCTCCGGCTTCGGCTGCGACTCGGCGATGACGACGTAGAGCGGGATGGCCTCGCGCCGAATAATCTTAACGCCCGGCTCGTTGACCAGCCCGCTCACGAGAACGGTGTGGCTCGCGTACTCGCGCACGCTCACGGAGACGCGCGGGTTGATGTAGACGGCGCGGCGCTTGAGCGCGACTTCGAGGCGCGCGGCAATCTCCTCGGGCGAAAGCCCCGCGACCGGCACAGGCTCGCCCGCGAGCGGGTATTCGAGCAGCCCGCCGGCCATCACCGTGAAGAGCGTTGACTCGCGCGTGTAGGCTTGATTGAGGAGGCGTATGTCGAGTACGTCGCCCGTGCCGACGTGGTAGAGGGCGGTCGGCGGCGGGGCGGGGACTGTCCCCTTCGCGTTCGAGGACGGATTCGGGAGCGCGCCTGTCTCGGCGGAGAGCGTCCCCTTCGACGTGACGACCGGCGGCGGCTGCGCGGCGTTCGGCTTCGGCGGCGCGTCGCTCGTCGAGGACGATGTGGTTGTGTCGCCGACGGGCGCGGTGACCGACGCGGTTGAGGGCGCGTTGTCCGAAGTCGAGACCCGGTCGCCCGCTTCGCCAGTGCCGTTCGCGACCTGCTCGCCCTTCGGCTGCCCGCCCGCCTGAGACTCGCCCTTCGACTGTTCGCCCTTGCGCGTGTCCTTCGCGGCGTCACGCTCCGGGCGCTTCGTCTCGCCGTTCTTCGGCGCGGGCGCGGTCTCCTCGGCGGCCGGGCCGACGCGCGCGTTCGTCTGCGCGCGCACTGTGCCTGAGGCCACTCCCAGAGCGCACGCGAGCAGCGCGGCGAGAGGTAAAGCTCTATTCATACAGCACTCACTTTCGGCCCGACTTGACCGCGAGCGGCCGGGCATTGGCCGCTTGGAAACTCTCGGTCGCCGAACCCCCTTCGGACTTGCGGCGGCGCGCAAGGCTCTCGCGCACCGCTTCCAAACAGGTTAAATGTCGAAAGGCACGGGTTTCGCAGAAGACTACGGTTTAGGACGTGCGGCTCGGCCGGCGTCGGGCGCGGCGTTCGGCGGCGGGCGGAACTTTCGAGGCCGGGGGTCGCAAGGTTTCAAAGGCGCGGACTCGGACATGCCCGCCGTCTTCGATTCTACCCTCCGCTTTTCTGCGCTGGCAAGGTTTCCGGCGAAAAAAGTTGCGGCCAGAGCGTCCCAAGTCCGCGCCTCACAACCTCTTCCGCATCGTCGGCCGTCACGGCCCGCAGACACTCCTCGGCCAGTTCGGTCGCGCGCGCGGCGTCTATCCCGGCGAGCGCGCGCCGCACGCGCGGTATCGAGGCGGCCGTCATGCTGAGGTCGCGCGCGCCCAAGCCCACGAGGATGACGGCGTAGGCCGGCGACGACGCCATCTCGCCGCAGACGACGGCCGGTATCGAGGCGGCGCGCGCCGCGTCGAGCGTCCGCCGGATGCTCTCCAAGACGGCCGGGTGGAGCGAGCGAAACCATTCGGCCACCTCGTCGTTGCCGCGGTCGACGGCGAGCAGATATTGCACGAGGTCGTTCGTGCCGAGGCTGAAGAAATCGACCTCGCGCGCGAGGCGGTCGGCGACGAGCACGGCCGAAGGGACTTCGATCATCGCGCCGACGCGCACCTCCCCGCACTCGCGCCCCTCTCGGACGAGATTCAGACGCTCCTCCTCGATGATGGCGCGCGCGCGCCGAACGTCGGTCACGTCCGAAATCATCGGCAGCACAATCTGTACGCGCGCCGTGGCGGCCGCGCGCAGAAGCGCGCGCACCTGCGTCCTAAGCACCGGCTCGTTCGTCAAACAGAAGCGTATCGCGCGCAGACCCAGCGCGGGGTTGCGCTCTTCCGACTCGGAGCCGGCCGCGAGTTTGTCGCCGCCGAGGTCGAACAGACGCACGGTCGCGCCGTCTTCCCCGGCGAGCGCGGCGACCTCGGCGTAGGCGGCCGCCTGCTCGTCCTCGCCGGGCATCGCGCCGTGTTGCGACAGGAGAAACTCAGAGCGGTAGAGACCGATGCCGCGCGCGCCGAAGCGGCGGACGCCCTCGAACTCGGCGGGCAGCTCGACGTTGGCGCGCAAGGTTATCTCGACGCCGTCGCGCGTCAGCAGACGGTGCGCGCGCGCGTCGTCGCCCGCGTCGGCCCCGCGCGCCAAGTCCTTCAGCGCGTCGGCGGCGGCCGCGCCCGCGAAGCGCGCCGAGGTCTCGCGCGACGGGTGGAGGACGACTTCGCCCGTGCGCGCATCGACGACTATCTCGTCGCCGGTGCGCGCGCGGCGGTAGAGGTGGCGGAGGCCGACGACGGCCGGGATGCCCAAGCCCCGCGCGATAATCGAGGTGTGCGAAGTCCATCCGCCGCCGTCGGTCGCAATCGCCTTGACGCGCGCGAAATCAAGCTCGGCCGCCGCCGAAGGCATCAGTTCCTCGGCGACGACCACGGTGTCTTCGGTCAGGCGACGGCCCGACATGCTCTCGCCGCTCAAGGCGAACAGCACGCGGCGCGTCACGTCCTCGATGTCGGTCGAGCGGCCGCGCAGGTACTCGTCCTTGATTTCGGCGTAGACGGCGAGCAGGCGGTCGGTGACGACCTTGACGGCCCACTCGCTGTTGACGGCCTCATCGCGGATGACGGCCTCGACGTCCTCGTTGAGCTTGCGGTCTTCGAGCATGAGGAGGTGGGCGTCGAAGATGTAGGCGTGCTCCTCGCCGAGCGTGCGCGCGGCGCGCTTCTTCAGGGCGAGGAGCTGCCGCCGCGCCAGGCGCACGGCCGCCTCGTAGCGGCGCACCTCGCGCCCGACCTCCGCCTCTTCGAGCGTGACGCGGTAGATGCTCGTGCGCCCGCCGCTGTGCACGCGCAGCACGCGCCCCGTGACGGCGCCGTCCGAGACGGCCACGCCGCTCCAGCGGCGCTCGCTCCTGTCCCTCTTACTGCTCACTCCTCAGTTTCCCCGAACCCGCCGCCGATGAGCTGGCACAAGGCGTCGAGCGCCTGCCCCTCGTCCGGCCCCTCCGCGGTGATAAGCAACTCCGTGCCGCGCGCCGCCGCCAGCATCAGCACGCTCAGGATGGACTTCGCGTCGGCCGCCGAGCTGCGGTCGAGCCGCACGAGCCTCAAGGTCGAGCGGAAGGCCGTCGCCGCGCGCACGAGCTTCGCCGCCGCGCGCGCGTGCAGACCCAGACGATTGACTATGCGGACGCGACACTCGACCAAGGCCGACTCTCCCCACCCGCCCGAAAAATCCTTCAGCCTTTGCGGCCGCCG
>DASUNL010000501.1:0-6855 GCA_036277175.1 Pyrinomonadaceae bacterium
GAAGGCCGCGCCCGGAACACTTATACGATGCACGATTTCGGCGGCCGGGAATGTAATTTTTATGTCAGCGACGGGAGTTGCGGCGAGTCCTGAAGGGGCGGGTTAACGAGCGGGTTTTGGCGGGCATTCCAGCGGGGGTCAGGTCGTCACTTGACGCGCGCCTGAGCGGCGACGCTCACGGTGTCACTTGCCTGCGAGTCGCCTGTCGGTAAGCTGCGAGAGGTACTTGTGTATGTCCGAGGCGCGTGCGTATTGGGCCGCCGCCTCCGCGTCGCAAATCCGCGTGGGCGCGTCGCGCTCGGCGGCCGCAGGTTTCCACGCGAAACAAGCTCTGTAGCCTTTGACGGCGTCGAGGAAAGGCTCGGCCTCGAAGCGTTGAATCCTGCGCTCGGCGTCGTGTACGCGGTGTGTGCCGAAGGGCAGCCCCTCAAGGTTGCTCCCGTGGAAATAGACGAAGCCGTCCTGCAAAGGCATCTCCCCTTCACCGCCGGCCCCCATCACCCGCCAGCCCTTCCGCGACTGCCCGTCGTCTCTGACGAGAAACAGAAGCAACGACTGGCCCGCCTTATACGGCGCGGGGCGCGGGCCTTCCTCGAAGTAGACGGGGACGCTGACCTCGATTTCGGGCGCGGCCGACTCGCCCGCCAGCGTGCGCTCGACGCGCAGGGTGAAGGTCGATTCCTTCACCGCCGACACCTCGCCCGTCACAATCAACTGCGACGTGCCGATGAGGCGATCCAGAGGGATGGGCGCGTAGTCTGACATCGACGTTTGGGATGTTTGCGTCGCCTGCGCGGTCGCGTTCGGCGACGCCCCGGCGGGCGTGTCGGCCGCGCCCTGTTTGGACGTGGCCGACTCGCCCTGCGTGGGGGCGGTCGCGCTGTTACAGCCGGCTAGGAGAGCCAGCAAGAGGGCCGCGCGTAGCAGCGGCGCGAGCTTTCGGCGTGTGAGTTGAGACTGCATTGCGCAGTAATACTATCACGCGCGCCGTCTCCGCCGCAGGAGCAGCCAGAGCAGCAGGAGGATAATCAGCAGGATGAGTATCCAGAGCCACCAACGATATTTCGTCGGGCCGGGCTGCCTCGTCTCCCCGCCTCTCTCGGCCTCGTCGACGACCCCGTTGCCGTTTCTATCCGGCGAGGTGTTGGTCTTGATGTCTATCAGGTCGTCCACCCCGTTCTTATTGAAGTCCGGGACGATGCCGGAGAACTGATAGAACACCTTCGACCGCAGAGGGCCTTCGACGTATTTCGCCTGCGCCCTGTCCCAGTACCTCGCGTTCGGGTCGAGGACGGTCGCGACCACGTAAACATAAGTCGAAGGGAACAGGCTCACCACCCAACCGCGCGGGCAGTACTCATACTCGCCTTTATCCACGTCGCCCGGCCCGGTCGGCGTGACGTTGGGCGAGCCCGTCGGCGCGCCGCCCGGCGTGCCGGTCGTTCCGGGGGGCAGAGTCAGGCCGGGCTTGCAGTTGGTCGGGTCGTAGAAGGTCTCGACCGAACGCTTGTCGATTGAAGTCGCCAGACGGACGTCGATGAACTCCCTAACCTCACGCGACCTGACGCCCTCGAACGCGCGGCCGGGCTCTCTCCGCTCGACCGGCACGTCGCGCACGTCGCGCAGCTCCGCGCCGTTGACCATGCTCTCGATGCTCGCCATGCGCGGCAGGAAGTGAACCTGCAAGTCCTCTATGACGAGCGCGCGGGCGGGGTCGGTGTTGAACGCCCGGATGCTGAAATCGCCGCTTGAGAGGTCGAGCGCGCCGGCGTTGAAACCTATCAGGCGCGGGTGGAGGTTGAGGTTCGTGCCCCCGCTGTCTCTGACCCTCGTCTCGTAGACAATGACGGGGTCGGGTTCGGCGAAGGTGGCCCCGGTGTGGAACATCACGCCGCCCGGCACGACGCCGTTCGGCCCGCCGCTCCACGCCTTCGGCGCGCTGAAGGTCAGGGTGAACTTGTTGTAGGTCGTGCCCTGAAAACTCTGCGTGCCGGCGGCGGCGACGGTCGGGTTCGTCCAAGGGCTGAGCGAGCCGTTATAGAACCAGTTGAGCGTCAGCGAGGACGCGGGGCTGAGCAGCGTCAGGACTAACGAGTGTGCGTCTTCGGCGTTGGGGTTGGTGAAGTCCCAGTTCTGGAGCGTCTTGATGCGGAGGCCGATGTTGTGTCCGAGAATCTCGTAGCTGCGGTCGCTGAAGTGGCGGTTGCGGCTGGCCCTGATTTCGCCGGTCAGGCTACCGCCGGTCGCCATGATGTGATTGGTGATGTCGTCCTCGCCGGTTCGCGGGTTGGCGTCGGTGTGGTTAAGCCCGAAGTTGTGCCCCGCCTCGTGCGAGACGGTGCTCCCAATCGCCGTCGCCCAACGTTCGAGCGTCGAGTTCGCCCCGCCGAGCGCCGGCTCGCCGGAGCCGGAGCCGTAAGCGGCCCCGAAGGAGCCGGCGAACATGCGCGCGCGATCCTGCGCCTCGACGTTCCCGTTGTCGACGCCCGAGGAGGTTCCGAAGAGGTTGCTGCCGAAGACGGTGGCGGCGTCGGAGCCGATGCCGACGATCTGCCACTGGCTGCCGGTCGTGGCCGGCGCGGTAGTCCCGGAAAAGATTTCCACGTCGAATTCGCAATAGTCTTCCCTGACGATGTCGGTGATTCGGTCACGCAGCTGAGCCGTGGTTCCGATGCCCGAATCAAGGTCAGAGACGTTGAACGGCGCGAGCGGCGATATCTGCACGTTCGGGTCGGTGTCCTCTGGGAATGCGGCGTCAGAGGCGGCGGGGAAATAGAGATAGAGTCTGGTTCGGTTGGAGGTGAGCGACCAGCCGACCGGACATTGCGCGACGATGACCTCTACACAAAAAGAGAGGACGACCAGCGCGCTTGCCAACATAAGCTTCGCTCTCAGACTTGGGATTTTCATAATCTGTCCTTTCTTCAATCCACGCCGCGATGCGGTACGGGGCGACGCCGGGCGGCGCGCCCTTCGGACACACTTTTACTCTCCGCCGTCAACCGTCGGTTTCAAGCAGGAAGTAGGCAACGTGGATGAGCCTCCGGGGGACGAGGGACTTACGCGGGTGTGAAGAGCGGCGGGGCTCTTCAATTGGGACGCGAGGCGTCGTGAGTAGCGGCGAGCAACATAATACTAACGCGCGCAAATAGCAATCACATTTTCACGCGCGTCGCGCGGCCCGGCCGCCGAGCGTCGCGCGGGCCGGAAACCGTTTGTCAGCCGGCCGGCTGGCGGTCGTCGCGGTGGTTGATGCCGAGGGCGCGCATGCGGCGGTAGAGGTGTGAGCGATCCATCCCCAACAGTTCGGCCGCGCGCGTGACGTTGCCTTCGGCCTCGGAGAGTTTCAGGCGGATGAAGTCGCGCTGGTGCGCCTCGCTGGCGTCGCGGAAGGTTGCGTAGCGGGGGGCGGAGGCGGGCGGCTCCTCTCCGCCGAGCGGAGGGAGGTCTTGCGCCGTCACGCGCGCGTGAGGGTGCATGATGACGACGCGCTCGATGGTGTTGCGCAGCTCGCGGACGTTGCCCGGCCAGCCGTAGGCGCTGAGGGCTTCGAGCGCGTCCGGCTCGAAGCGTTTCGGTCGCTTCTTGTAGGCGGTCGAAAACTTCCGGTTGAAGTGCTCGGCGAGGAGCGGCACGTCCTCGGCGCGCTCGCGCAGAGGGGGCAGCTCGAACGGGATGACGTTGAGACGGTAGAGGAGGTCTGCGCGGAAGTTGCCCCGCTCGATTTCGACTTCAAGACGCTTGTTCGTCGCGGCGATGACACGCACGTCGACGCGCATCGGCGTCGCGCTCCCCACCGGCTCGAAGCGTTGCTCTTCTAGCACGCGCAAAACTTTCGCCTGCACGCGCGCGCTCATGTCGCCGACTTCGTCGAGGAAGAGCGTCGCGCCGTCGGCCATCTCGAACTTGCCGCGCTTGGCCGAGGTCGCGCCGGTGAAGGCGCCGCGCGCGTGGCCGAAAAGCTCCGACTCGATTAACTCCTCGGGGATGGCCGCGCAGTTGGTCTCGACGAACGGCGCGCCCGCGCGGCGCGACTGCGCGTGGATGGCGTGGGCGACGAGTTCCTTGCCCGTCCCCGACTCGCCGTAGATGAGGACGCGCCCGTCGGTCGGCGCGACCATCTCAATCTGTTTGCGAAGCGCGCGCATCGCCACCGACTCGCCGACCATCACGTACTCCTCGCGCAGCTCTCCGGCGAGGGCGGCGTTCACGCGCTCAAGCTCGCGCTGGCGGAGTGCGTTGCGGACGGTGAGGACGGTCTTCTCGATGGAGAGCGGTTTTTCGATGAAGTCGAACGCGCCGAGCTTCGTCGCGCGCACGGCCGTCTCGATGTTGCCGTGGCCCGAAATCATCACGACGGCCGCGTCCGTCCCCGCCTCGCGCATCCGCGAAAGCGTTTCGAGGCCGTCGATGCCGGGCAGCCAGACGTCCAAGAGGACGCAGCCGTAGGCGCGTCGCTCGACCGCGCGCAGACACTCCTCGCCGGAGGCGACGGCGTCGGCCGCCAGCCCCTCGTCTTCGAGCACGCCGCGCAACGTCTCGCGGATGCCGCGCTCGTCGTCGACGATGAGGACGTAATCGGACATCTCTTAGGCGCGCGTCTCCTCGGCGACGGGCAACTCGATGGTCAGGCGCGCGCCGCGCGGGTGGTTGCGCTCGGCGCGGATGCGCCCGCCGTGCTCGCTGATGACGCGCTGGACGATGGCGAGGCCGAGTCCCGTGCCGCGTCCGCGCGTCGAGAAGTAGGGTTGGAAGAGGCGCGGGAAGTCTTCGCGCGCGATGCCGTGGCCGCTGTCGGCCACCTCGGCCAGCAGAAGCCCACGCGCCGGGTCGTGCGCGGTCGCGACCGTGATGCGGCGCTCGGTTTCCTCCTCGTCGGCCAGAGCCTCGGCGGCGTTGTCCATCAGGTTGACGAAGACGCGGCGCATCTGTTCGGGGTCGAGGAGCGCGGGCGGGAGCGCGGGCGCTAAGAGGACGTCGAGGCGGACGCCGTCGAGTCGGTCTTCGTAGAGCGCGAGCGCCTGACGGACGACCTCGTTCAAGTCGCCCGCGACGAGCCGCGCGTGCGGCAAGCGCGCAAACCGCGTGAACTCGTCGACCATCCCTTTGAGGCCCGCGACCTCGCGCGTGATGGTCGTCGTGCATTCCTCGACGACGCGCGCGACGCGCTCGCGCTCCGCGCCGTTCGAGTCTGAGGCGCGTTCGACCTCGCGGCCGTTCGCGCCGCCGACGCCGACGTCGCCGAGGCGCAGGAAGTTGCGCGCGATGCGTTCGGCCGAGAGTTGAATCGGGGTCAGAGGGTTCTTAATCTCGTGCGCCATGCGGCGCGCGACCTCGCTCCACGCGGCCGCGCGCTGCGCCGCGAGCAGGTCGGTCAAGTCCTCCATCACGAGCACGACGCCGCGACGCATCCCAGAGGTGTGCGGGCCGAGCGCCGTCGCCGTCAAAGCGACGGGCGTGGCCGACCCTCCGCCGTCAACGCCTCCGCCTCCGCCTCCGCCGCTCCTGACGTTACGGCCTTCGACATTCCTGTTGCCGCCGTTGCTTTCGTTGACGCCAATGCTTTCGTCGACGCCGTTGCTTTCGTCGATGAGAGACGCGCGGTCGCTTGTCGCGACGGCCGCGCCGCGCCCGAGTTCGGTCTGCTCGGTGGCGCGTCCGCGCAGGCGCGCTCGCCAGAGAACGCGGCCCAAGGCGGCGTAGTCCTCTTCGCTCACGGCCTGAATCAGAAACGTGCCGGGCGCGGGCGCTTCCGAGAGTCGAAGCATCTGGAGCGCGGCGGCGTTGATGGTCGTGACGCGGTTCTCTTCGTCGAGGGAGACGACGCCGGTCGAGAGCGATTCGAGGACGGTCTCGATGTAGTTGCGCCGCTCTTCGAGCGCGATGTTCTTGTCGCGCAGCTCGGCCGAAGAGACCTCTATGCGCCGCCGGTTCTCGGCGAGCTGCGCCGTCATCTGGTTGAAGGAGTCGGCGAGGACGGCCAGCTCGTCGTCGGCGATAGCGTTGACGCGCGTGTCGAGGTCGCCGCCCGCGACGCGGTCTGACGCCTCGGCCAGCGCGCGCACAGGGCCGCCGATGCCGCGCGCCAAGTGAATCGCGCTCCACGTCGCGACGAAGAGCAGAATCAAAGTCATCAGCCCGATGGTGGAGAGGCCGAGCATCCTGACTTTGCGTTGGCGGCGGCGCAACTGCTCGAAGCTCTCCGCGCCGGAGACGATTCTTTCGAGACGCGCGTCCGCGCCGCCGTCGGCGACGACGTAGAACGTGCGGCCGTCGGCGAGCGGGACGGCCGCGACGTTTAGCCCCTGTGAAGTTTCGACGAGCGTCGGCTCTCTCAGCGCGCCCGCACGGCGTCGCGCTCGCGCCACGTCAATCGCGGCGTCGAGGTCTTTAGTGCGTATGAAGTCCGTGCCCGCGCCGAAGCGCGTGCCCTCCGCGCCCTCGGCCGTGTCGAGCGCGACGGCCGCGAAGCCGCCGCGTTCGATGAGCGCGTCGAGCGCGCGCCCCTGCGCATCCGCGTCCGCTGTCTGCGCGTCTGTCGTCCGCGTTTGAGTCGTCGCGCCTGTCGCGTCGGTTTCGAGTGGCGAGGCGGGGCGTTCGAGCGTGAGCGCGGCGAGGCGTGCGGCTTCGAGCAGTTGGCGGGCGCGCTGCGAGGCGTCTTCGTCGCGCGCCTCGCGCGCCTCGCGCACGACCTCCTCGGGGATGCGTCCGAACCACTTTTCGAGCGTGCGGTTAAAGAAGAGGAACGAGAAGACGGCCATCGCCGTAATCGGCAGAAGGCTGACGGCGATGAAGTAGACGACGAGCCGCGTCTTGATTTTCGACCCCAACTGACGCTCGCGCCGCTCGCGCCGG
>DASUNL010000502.1:0-5018 GCA_036277175.1 Pyrinomonadaceae bacterium
CGCGCGGCCGCGTCCTCATCCCGATGGACGCCGACTTGCAGAACGACCCCGTGGACATCGGGCGGCTGCTGGACAAACTCGACGAGGGCTTCGACGTGGTCTCGGGCTGGCGCAAGGAGCGTCAGGACAAGATGGTGACGCGCAAAATCCCTTCGGCCATCGCCAACTGGCTCATCTCCATCATCGGCGGCGTCAAGCTCCACGACTACGGGTGCTCCTTGAAAGCCTACCGCCGCGAGTTTCTCAAAGACGTGCGGCTCTACGGCGAGATGCACCGCTTCATCCCGATTTACGCAAGTTGGGTCGGCGCGCGCGTCACCGAAATCCCCGTCCGCCACCACGCGCGCACGATGGGCAAGTCGAAGTACGGGCTGTCGCGCACCTTCAAGGTGATGCTCGACTTGATGACGATTAAGTTCATGGCCTCGTATCACACCAAACCGATTTACGTCTTCGGGCTGTTCGGTTTCTCTTCGTTCGTCATCTCGATTGTCGCGGCCGTCTGGGGCATCGTCCGAAAGCTCGGCGGCGAATCGTTCATCCGCAACCCGCTGTTCATCATCGCCATCGTGATGTTCGCCGTCGGCGTGCAGTTCATCCTGATGGGCCTTTTGGCGGAGATGCTCGTGCGCACCTACCACGAGTCGCAGGCCAAACGCATCTACGCCGTGCGCGAGCGCGTCGGGTTCGGGCAGACGTCGAAACGTTAGCTGCCTCGGTCTTCGGCCGCGCCGTCGTCGCCGTCGCCTTATCTTCAGCGGAGAAAACGAGTGATGAATACCTCGCCTCGGAGTGGAGCGGCGCGGGCCGCCCTCGTCGGCGTCGCCTTGATGTGGGTCGCGCTGGCCGTAACGCACGCGCACGCCGACGCGCGGCAGGGCGCGCAAGCGTCGAAGGACGACGAGGCGGCGTCGCGCGTCTTTCAGGAGGCCGTCCGTCTGCACGGCGAGCAGACGCCCGAGGCGCTCGCCCGCGCGATGCCGAAATACGAGGAGGCGGCGAGGCTCTGGCGCGCGGCGGGCGACGAGTTGAAGGAGGCGCGCGCACTCAACAACCTCGCCGCGATTCATTACACGCGCGGCGAGCACGCGAAGGCACTGGCGCACTTCGAGCGCGTGCTCGCGCTCTTCGAGAAGAACCACGGGCCGGTTCACGTCGAGGTCGCCAAGACGCTCAACAACATCGCCAACCTCTACTCGGCGATGGGCGAGGACGCGCGGGCCGAGCCGTTTCAGGATCGCTCGGTTGAAGTCTTCGTCAAGGCGCTCGGCCCCGACGACCCGAACGCCCCGGAGTCTTTGAAGAACCTCGCCGCGCAGTACGCACGAGAGGGGAAGACGGCGAAGGCCGCGCCGCTCTTCGAGCGCGCCATCGGGTTGGAAGAGCGACTCTACGGCGCGGAGTCCGAGGAGGTCGCCGAGACGCTCGTCTCGCTCGCCAAGGCGCACCTCGACGCGGATGAGTTCGACCGCGCCGAGCCGCACTACCGCCGCGCCCTCGTCATACGCGAAAAGAAGTTCGGCGCAGACCACCCGGCCGTCGCCTTCTCGCTCAACAACTTCGCCGCGCTCCACTTCGCCAAAGGCGAGTTCGACAAGTCTCTGGACTACGACCGCCGCGCCCTCGCCGTGCTGGAGAAGTCGCTCGGCGCGGAGCACGAGTTGGTAGCGAGCGTGCTGACCGACATCGGCTCGGTCTACAGCAGCCAGAAGAATTACGCGGAGGCCGAGCGTCACTTTTTGCGTGCCGTCGCCATCGCCGAGAAGTCGCGCGGCGAGCACGCCCCGGCGTTTTTGGACAACGCGCTCAGGGCCTACGCGCGCATGCTGCGCGAGGCCAAGCGCGAAGCCGAGGCCGAGAAGATTGAGGCGCGTCTGAAGGCGCGCGGCGACTGACGCCTTTTGCCTTTTGGCCTCCGCGTCCGTATCTTGTCGGCGCGATGGCGGAAGAGTTCGAGCGGGCCTACACGAAACTCGCGGAGTGGTGTCGCGCGCGCGGACGCGCCGGGCACGACCCGTTCGACGCTCTCAATAGCCGACTCTTCCAAGCCACTCCGTTCAAACATTCGCGCGCCGCGCGTCTCGCTTGGACGCAAGTCTTCAAACGCTCGCCCGTAAACCTTCGCCCGCTCGCGCTCGTCCCCAAAGGCAAAAACCCCAAAGGTCTCGCGCTCTTCGCGCTCGCCTCGCTCGCACGCCACCGCGCGCGCGGCGACGAAGAGGACTTGCGCGAAGCGCGACAGCTTCTCGACGAGTTGATTGACGTGCGCGTCGAGACGGCGTCGGGCGGCGCGGCGTGGGGTTATGACTTCGACTGGCAGGGCCGCGCCTTCTACGCGCCGCGCGGCACTCCGGCCGTCGTGCCGACTGCCTTCGCCGTCCGCGCCCTCACGGAGGCGGCCGTGGCGTTCACGGGCGCGGAGGCCGATGCGTACCTTGAAGCCGCGCGGCGCGCGTGCGTGTTCGTCCTCGAAGATTTGAATCGCAGCGCGGAGACGTCCGAGGAGGTCTGCTTCAGCTACACGCCGCTCGATAGGACGCGCGTCTTTAACGCCTCTCTGCTCGCGGCCGAGTCGCTCGCCTCGGTGGGCGCGCTCACGGGCGAGCGCGAGTTGTTGGACGTGTCGGCGCGCGCCGCGCGCTACGTCGTCCGAAGGCAGAGCGTTGAAGGCTCTTGGGCATACGGCGAGGAGGGCTTTCAGTCATGGGCCGACAACTTCCACACGGCCTTCATCCTCACCTCGCTCGCCCGCGTCCGCCGCCGACTCGCCGCGAACGTTGATGAGAGCTTCGCTGTCCTAAACATTGAAATCGATGCGGCCTTGCGTCGCGGCTTCGAGTTCTGGCGCGCGAGCTTCTTTCTCGCCGACGGCTGGCCGAAGTACTACCCCGAACGTAAGTACCCGGCCGACGCGCACTCGGCCGCCGCCGCCGTCGTCGCGTGCGCGGAGTTGCAAAGCGACTTAGGCGCGCCGTCGCTCGAACTCGCGCGCCGCGTCGCCGCGTGGGCCGTCCGCGAGCTCCGTGACGCGCGCGGCTACTTTCATTATCAGCGGCGTCGCTTCTACACGGTTCGCACTCCCTTCATGCGTTGGTCGCAGGCGTGGATGCTCTACGCGCTGGCGCGGCTCGGCGAAGTCGAGGGCGAGGCCGCCGGGGGCGCGCCCGCGCGTTGACCGGGCGGGCCGGTGACGGTTAAGGTAGGCAGTCGCTCGCCGGCAGGCGGGCACGCCTACCCGCGAAGTTAAGAGACGGAGTTTCCGAATGCCCATTGCGCCGGACGTGCGCCTCGCCGAGGGGGTTAAAATTCATCACCCCGAACTCGTCAACCTGTACGGCTGCGCGGTCGGGAGCGAGACGAAGATCGGCGCGTTCGTCGAGATACAGAAGAACGCCAGCGTGGGCGCGCGCTGCAAAATCTCCTCGCACACTTTCATCTGCGAAGGCGTCACGCTCGAAGACGAGGTCTTCGTCGGCCACGGCGTCGTCTTCAGCAATGACCTCTACCCGCGCGCGGCCAACCCGGACGGCAGCCTCCAGACCGAGGCCGACTGGACGGTGGCCGAGACGCTGGTGCGGCGCGGCGCGTCCATCGGCAACAACGTGACGCTGATGGGCGGGGTGACGGTCGGCCGGGGCGCGCTCGTCGGCGCGGGCGCGGTCGTCACGCGCGACGTGCCCGACTACGCCATCGTCGCCGGAGTCCCGGCCCGCGTCATCGGAGACACGAGGGAGAAGAAGTGATGAGTCAGAGCCGTGAATCGTGAATCGTGAATCGTTAATAGAAGAACTGCTCTCTCGATTTACGATTTACCATTTACGATTTACGGTCTTTACTCATCATTCATCACTCATCATTCATCATTTGTTTTTATGCTCGGTGTCGGCGTCATCGGATATGGCTACTGGGGGCCGAACCTCGTGCGCAACTTCATGGAAGCGCCGGGCTCGGCCGTCGTCGCCGTCAGCGACCTCTCGGCCGAGAGGCTCGCGCCGCTCGCGGCGCGCTACCCGGCGGTGCGCACGACGACCGACTACCGCGAGCTGCTCGCCGACGCGCGCGTCGAAGCGGTCGTCATCGCGACGCCCGTCGCCTCGCACTTCGAGCTGGCGATGGCGGCGCTCGCCTCGGGCAAGCACGTGCTCGTCGAGAAGCCTCTGGCGGCCGACTCAGGGCAGGCGCTCCTCCTCGTCGAAGAGGCCGAACGGCGCGGCCTCGTCCTGATGGTCGACCACACCTTCATCTACACCGGCGCGGTGCGCAAAATCCGCGAGTTGATTTCGGGCGGCGCGCTCGGCGAGATTTACTATTACGACTCGGTGCGCATCAACCTCGGCCTCTTCCAACACGACGTCAACGTCATCTGGGACTTGGCCGTCCACGACCTCTCAATAATGGACTACGTCCTGCCCGCGCGCCCCGTCGCCGTCTCCGCGACGGGCATCAGTCACCTGCCGGGGCAGCCCGAGAACGTCGCCTACATCACGCTCTTTTTCCCCGAACGGCAAATCGCGCACGTCCACGTCAACTGGCTGACGCCCGTCAAGGTGCGCCGCACGCTCATCGGCGGTAGCGAGAAGATGATCGTCTACGACGACCTTGAGCCGAGCGAGAAGCTGAAGGTCTACGACAAGGGCGTGACGGTCGGCCAGCACCCCGAAGACGTCTACGAGCTTTTGGTCAGCTACCGCTCCGGCGACATGTGGGCTCCGCGCTTCGACACGACCGAGGCGCTACGCACCGAGGCCGCGCACTTCGTCGAGTGCGTCCGTGCGGGCGCGCGCCCCGAGACGGACGGCGAGGCGGGCCTGCGCATCGTCCGCATCATGGAGGCCGCCGAGCAGTCTTTGCGCGCGCGCGGCCAACTCGTCGAGCTGCCCACGGACGTGGGCGCGCTGGTTTAGAGGCGGTCAGCAGTCAGCGTTCAGCAGTCAGCTTTCCGCTTCACGCACTCGAATCTTTAAAAGCAAGCTGATTCCCGGCGAAGACTTAAAAGCTGAACGCTGATTGCTGAAGTG
>DASUNL010000503.1:0-5103 GCA_036277175.1 Pyrinomonadaceae bacterium
TCTTGTCTCTCGCGCGCGCGTCCGCACCCGCGTCGAGCAGCGCGCGCACCATCGCTATGTTGCCGCGCTCGACCGCCTCGTCGAGCGCCGTCGTGCGGGTCGCCGCGTCCCTCACGCGCGCGTCCGCCCCGTCGGCGAGTAGACGCTTCACCTCCCGCAGGTCGTCCTCGCTGGCCGCCTTGACGAGCGGCTCCGAAGGCTCGACGGTGGCGACGGCGACGGTTCCCATCGTTACCGTCTCAACCCGCTCGACGACGATGACCTCGTCCTCGAACGAGGCGAGGCCGAGTTGCAGCTCGATGCCCGTCTCCTCGTCGCCTTGGAAGGTCACGCCCTGCTCGGCGGTCTGAAAGCCTTCGGCCGAAGCCCTGAGCGTGTACGTCCCCGAACCGACGCCCGCGAAATGATAGACCCCGGCGTCTCTCTGCAACGCGCCCAGATTGAACCCTTCGCCCACGAGGACGACGGACGCGAAGGGGACGACCGCGCCGTTCGGGTCGAAGAGCGTCACGGATAGAGTCGCGCCCGAGCCGACGAGGCCGCGAGCGTGCGCTGCGTCGCGCGAAGAGACGCGCGCGGGCGTGTCGAAAGAGGCTGAGCCGCGCGGCCCGTGTGCCTGCGCGGCGGCGCTAGACGAGAGCGTCAAAGCCGCGCCGAACGCACCGGCGGCGACGCGCGAGGCGCGGCGGCTGATTTGATGAAGGCCGCCGGGCGGCGGGAGCGTTTTGACTTGGCCGCTCGGCAGCGTCACGTAACGCACGCAGAGTTGCCCTTTTGACTTGCGCACGAGGTGCAGCGCGTCCTTGCGCGTCATGGCCGAGAGGTCGTGGACGCTGTGCGCGCAGTGTTCGCAGAAGCGCACGCGGTCGCCGCCGCGCATCGAGTCCCAGTCGGCCTCGCAAGGGCTGAGCGTGCGTATGTTTTCGAGTGAGTGGATGCGTCGAGACACGGGCTTCCTCCTTCAACATCGAGAGATGGTCGGAAGAGCCGGGGAGATGGTGCTCTGGTGTCGGTCGAAACTACGGCGAGGCAAATGGAGTGCCCCGCGCCGGGAGACATGTATTCGCGCACTCGGATGCGCGCACGCGCCGACGCGGTTGTCGCGCGCCTCGGATTTATTTCCGAAATTCTGGACGGGGCGGCCCGCGAAAGTTGATGAAGGAGTTTCGGACTTGAGTCGCGGCGTCGCGAGGCGTCGCCGGGTCGAGGGCGTCGCGGGATGAGCGGCTTGACAACGAGTTTCGGGCGTTCCTATGATGAACTTCAAGACGCGCGGCGCGAAGCAGTAAGGGGGACGCGACTGCCACCTTGAAGTCATCCAGCGCGAAGGAAAGGCCGGCGAAGACTTGTTTGGGGCGAGCATCGGACGCGGGGCGCAGCGTATCATCGGCGCGATGGTGAGGGGACTCGCCCGCCGCTCGATAAACCCCAACGTCCTGACGGTCATCGGCGTCTCGATCAACGTCCTCTCCGGCGTCTTGTTCGGCATGGGCCGCTTCCGCTCCGCCGGCGTCGTCCTCATCGTCGCCAACCTCTTCGACATGCTCGACGGTCAGGTCGCGCGCCGCACGGGCCGCGTGACGCGCTTCGGCGGCTTCCTCGACTCTTCGCTCGACCGCCTCTCCGACATGGCCGCCTTCGTCGGCCTCATCGTCTTCTACGCGCGCGAGACGGAGTTTCATTCGACGCTCAACGTCTTCTTGGCGGGCGCGGCGATGGTCGGCTCGGTGCTGGTCTCCTATTCGAGCGCGCGCGCCGAGAGTCTGATTCCGAAGTGCGACGTCGGCTTCCTGCGTCGCCCCGAGCGCGTCGTTCTGCTCATCATCGGCGCGCTCTCGACCGTGCCCGGCTCGCAGAGCCTCTTCGCCAACCGCATGCCGGCTGTCCTCTGGATTTTGGCCGTCGGCTCCTACTGGACTTTCGCCTACCGCATGTACCACACGTGGAGCGAGCTGCGACGCATCGAGCGCGACGCCACGGAGGCGGAGGCCAGCGCGCAAGCATCCCGCGCGGGCGGCGATGCGTCTAACGCCTCGGCGGAGAAGCACGGCGCGCCGAAGACGACGGTCAGCGCGCCGGCACCTTGAAGACGCCGAGCGGTTTGCGCCGAGATGAGCGAAAACAACTCCCGACCCGACAGAGAACCGCAAGGGCGCACGCAAGTCTGCCCGTGCTGCGGCGCGCGCGGCCGTCGAGGCGAACACGAGGCGTGCGCTTCGTGCGGCGCTCTGCGCGTCGGCCCGCCGCTCCCGCGCCCCGCGCTTGAGCTTCCATCTTACGGCGCGTCGCTCGCGTCCATTCTCGGCGGCGCGCTCCTCGTCTCGGTCTTCCTCGCCACTTTCGTCGTCGCGCTCGCGGGCCGCGAGACTTTTTCGCTCGCGCCCTCGGTGCTGCTCGCGTCGGCCGAGCAGGCGGCGTGGCGTCTCCGTTGGACGCTGCTCCCCGCCTCGCTCATCGCCTCGCTCGTGACGGCGCGCGCGCTCTCGCGCATGCGACGCGAGCCGCAAAGCTTCACGGGCCTCGGCGCGGCGCGCGCGGGAGTCGTCGCGTCTGTCGCGGTCGCCGTCGCCGTCGCCGCGCTCGTCTTAGTCACCGTGCCGGAGCGCCTGCGCCGTCGCGAGTTGGCCCGCCGCGCCGCCGACAACGCCGTCCTCTACGCCGTCGACCGCGCGCTCCACGAGTACCGCGTCACCTTCGGCTCATACCCGGCGACGCCTTCCGACCTGCGCCGCTTGCCGCGCACCGACTGCTCGATTGAAGAGGTGGTGGCGCGTCTGGAGGCGGGCAGCTACGAGCCGCGCGTCGAGGTCGCGTCGCTCGATGCGGCGCGCGGCCGCAAGGGTCGCAACGCGCGCGCGCGACGCGCCCGGAGCACGGACGACGTGTCGGGCGCGGGGCTTACGCTGACGAACTACGAGCTGGTGCTTCCGGGGCGCGACCGTCTGCTCGGCACCGCCGACGACCTGCGCATACGCGACGGCCTCATCCTTGACTCCGCGCCCCCGCCCGTGGAGACTAAGCGCACGCCCCCGAATAAAATCTGAGCGCGCTTCGAGGCAGTGACTTTCACCGACGAGCATGGGCATCCTTGACCACTTCCGGCGCAAGAAGGTGGACGGCGAGGCCGAGCGCCGCCGCACGTTGCTTTCGACCGGCCGCATCACCGACGGCCTCATCTTCGACATCGTGCGCGACGAAGAGACGGGCGCGATTCACGTCTTCTACAACTACACGCTCAACGGCGTCGACTACGAGTCGTCGCAGACGCTCGACGCCGCGCAGCTCGCGCGCCAGAACGACTACTACCCCGGCGCGCACGTCACCATCCGCTTCAACCCACACCAGCCCGCCAACTCCATCGTCGTCTAGAAGCGTTCAGCACTCAGCTTTCAGCTTTCAGCTATTGAGTGTCGATGAGGTTCAGTGTTACAAAACACCGACCCGTGTCATGAAAGGCAAAAGCTGAAAGCTGAGTGCTGAACGCCGAACGCTTCTCCATGTTTCGCAAAATCCTGATTGCCAACCGGGGCGAGATTGCCGTGCGCGTCGCGCGCGCGTGCCGCGAGTTGAATGTGTCGCCCGTCGCCGTCTACTCCGAAGCCGACTCGTCCGCGCTCCACGTCCGCCTCGCCGACGAGGCTTACCTGCTCGGCCCCGCGCCCTCGTCCGAGAGTTACCTGCGCATTGAGCGCATCATCGAGGCGGCCCGGCGTAGCGGCGCGGAGGCCGTCCACCCCGGCTACGGCTTCCTCGCCGAGAACGCCGCGTTCGCGCGCGCGTGCGGCGACGCCGGGATAACTTTCATCGGGCCGACGCCGGAGGCGATGGAGCTGATGGGGTCGAAGACGAGCGCGCGGCGCGCGGCCGAGGAGGCGGGCGCGCCCGTCGTCCCCGGCACGGTCGAGCCTCTCGGTTCAATCGAGGAGGCGCAGCGTGAGGCGGCGCGCTTCGGCTACCCCGTGATGTTGAAGGCGGCTGCCGGAGGCGGCGGCAAAGGCATGCGTCTCGTCGCGCGCGAAGAGGAGTTGGCGTCCGCCTTCGAGACCGCGCAGTCCGAAGCCGCGTCGAGCTTCGGCGACCCGTCGGTCTACTTGGAGAAGGTCGTCGAGCGCCCGCGCCACATCGAGATTCAAGTCTTCGCCGACACGCACGGAAACTTCGTCCACTTGGGCGAGCGCGAGTGCTCGATACAACGACGCCACCAGAAAGTCATCGAAGAGTGCCCGTCGCCGATTAACGACGCGCGTTTGCGCGCGTCGATGGGCAAGGCGGCGGTGAAGGTAGCGCGCGCGGCCCGATACGTCGGCGCGGGCACGGTCGAGTTCTTGGTCTCCGACACGACGCGCGACTTCTACTTCCTTGAGATGAACACGCGCTTGCAGGTCGAGCACCCCGTCACCGAGATGGTCACGGGGATAGACCTCGTGCGCGAGCAGATAACGGTCGCGGCGGGCGCGCCCTTGTCGTTCGCGCAAGAGGACGTCGTGCTGCGCGGCCACGCCGTCGAGTGCCGCGTCTACGCCGAAGACCCGGAGCAGAACTTCATGCCTTCGCCGGGCCGCATCACTTCTCTGCGCGTCCCCGCCGGGCCTTCGGTGCGCGACGACGGCGGCGTCTACGCGGGCGCGGAAGTCTCCATCTACTACGACCCGATGATCTCGAAACTGGCGGTCTGGGGGCGGACGCGCGGCGAAGCGATTGAGCGGATGCGCCGCGCGCTCCACGAGTACGACGTCGGCGGCATCAAGACGACGCTCCCCTTCTTCCGCGAAGTCATGCGCGACGAAGAGTTCGTCGCGGGCCGCCTCGACACGGGCTTCATCCCGCGCTTCAACGAGCGCCGCGCCGCGGCCGCCGCCTCGAACGCGAAAGCGTCCGACGCCGACGGCGCGGGCGCGACGGAAGCGTCCGCCCACGAGACCGAGCGCCGCGACATGGCTCTCATCGCCGCCGCGCTCGCCTACTCCGAACCCGCGCGCGACAACACACAAACGCAAACCAACCACGCGCCCCCGAGCCGCTGGAAGACCGCGGGCCGCGCGTCGCTTCACGGGTCGCGGATTTGAGAAGCTGACAGCCATGAGACTGAACGCGGAAGTCGGG
>DASUNL010000504.1:0-10128 GCA_036277175.1 Pyrinomonadaceae bacterium
TGAGACGTCCCGCGTGGCGGGACTTCCGTTCGATTGAACTGTGCGCTGATGAGATTGTAAGGAGCGGCTGAAATGAGGAGTCGGCTTCGACGGCCGCCCCTTTCGGAGACGGGTGTGTTGTAACAGATAACGAGCGCCGCCGCAACCGGCTTCGCCTCGCCGCGCGGACGCACCGCGCGCGCCAAGCCATCGGCCGACGAGTGAGGAAGGTCGAAGGTAAAGAGGAAGGTCGAAGGTGAAAAGGGAAGAGCCGGTGTGCGCTTCCCTTTCTACCTTCGACCTTTTCGCTTCCGCACTCTACGACGAGGGCTGCGGCGTGGTCGGCGGCGCTGTGCCGGGCGCGCCGCTGAAGTCGTAGGTGATGTGGAGGCGGAGCGCGCCGTCCTTGACCTCCTGTCGCACGTCGCGCGCCTGCGCGCGGAGCGTGCCCGAGGTGGCCTGCACGGGAATCGCCATCCGGAACTGCTCGCTGCGCAGGAGTACGAGCGGGTTGATGCGCTGGTTAATCGCCGTCTGCACGAACGAGGTGACGAACGGGCTGACGGCCGGCGAGACGCCTTCGAGGTTGACGCCTTCGACGTTAATCTGCCCGTAGAGAACCTGCTCCTCCTGTTTGAAGATGAGCTGGATGTTGGCGAGCGCCGAGCCACGGAAGTTGAGACAGTTGCCGAAGACGTTGTAGCTGCCACGGAAGGCGAGCGGCGCGGCGACGCGCCCATCGGCGAGCTTGACGCCCGTCACGGTCTGCCCGTCGCGCGCCGCGATGGTGATTTGATTCTGACAGCCGCCCGCTTGCGCCTCGACGTAAGTGACGCCTTGCGCGCCGGTCGCGGGCCGCGCGCCCGGCGCAGCATTCGACAGACGGAAGCTCGGCTCGCTCATGTCGCGGAAGATGGTGTCGAGGACGGTGCCGAAGAACTGCTCGTTGAGTACTAAGACGACCGTGCCCGGCGGGTCGCCCTCGGGGTCGGGCGCGCGCACCTGCTCGCCCGGAGGCTTCTCCATGCGCGGCGCGCCGACCAGAAGGAAGTAGACGAGCGCGCCGCCGACCAGAAGGCCGACGACGAGCGTGAGAAAGTATTTCATCGCGCGCCCTCCCGGCTCAGTGGCCCGCGGGCGAGGCGGTCGCCGCGGGTGTGGCCGCCGTCGCCGGGGGCGTCGAGGCCGCGCCGCCCGCGCCGCCGCCCATCATTCCGAGGATGGCTTGGAGAACCATCCCCGCGCCCTGCTGCAACTGCCGAATCTCCTGCTCGCTCATCGCCGTGTAACCGGCGGGCAACTCGAAGAGCGCGGCGTCGACGGTCGTCGAGAGGTCGCGAAGCTCCATCCCGCCGGTCGCGCCGGTCGTGCCCTGCACCTGTCCCGTCCCCGAAGTCGCCGCCTGCATCTTCAGAGGCAGGCCCGTCTCCTTGTCTATCCAGAAGAGCGTCTCGCCCCTGACCTGCCCGGCCTGCGTCCCCGTCGCCGCCGCGCCGGCCGCGCGGTACTTGATGGCGGTGCGACCGCCGACCTGCTCCTCGCCCAAGTTCTCGACGTTGGGCTGGCGCTGCACCTGCTCGACCATCATGCCCGGCGTCATCGTGCGCGGCACGTTGAAGCCGGTCATCTCCGGCGTCAACTCGACGTAACGCTTCTGCCCGTCGACGATGAGGTAACGCTTATCGGCGCGGTCGAGAATCGTCACTTTGCCGACGCCGGGGAAGCGCGTGTCGAAGGCCCAACGGCGGTTCGCCCCGTCGCGCGCCACCTCGATGGTGGTCTGTGCGGACGCGGCCTGCGTGCCGGTCGTCTGTCCGGAGAAGACGTAGGTCGCGCGGTAGCGTTCGGGCTCGCGCGCGCTCGTCGCCGCGCCCGTGTCCGTAGGCGAAGCGGGCGAAGCGTTGGCCGAGGGTGAGGCGTTGACGTTGGGCGCGCTCGTGTTGCGCGTGTTGGTGTTGGCGACTTCGCCGCCGCAGGCCGCGAGCGCGAGCGTGGCGGCGCAGAGGCCGAGCAGAGATTTTGTCAGACGCATGGCGATAGTTCTCCTCAACTGGAAAGGCCGAAGATTCAAGTGCCTCTAAATTTTCGGGGGTTATAAACCGGACGAAAGGATAACAAAACGCGCGCCCGACGGAAAGGGGTTCGTGCCGGGGGCGCGTTTTTTTCGACCGCCTTTAGAGCGCGGCCGCAAGACTCGGCAGAAGCCACGCGAGCGTGAGCGCGGCGTTGTGCGCGGCGACGAAGTTCTGCGCGTAGACGCGCGGCGTCACCTGATAATCGAACAGACCTTCCGAGTTGGCGATGCCGGAGACGTAGAGGAAGGGCGACTCGCTGGCCGAGCGTATGACGCCGTGCGTCGTCTCGATGGAGCCGATCTGCGCCGTCGCGACGTTGGTGTGAAACTCCTCCATCGCCTCCGCGTCGGCCCAGATGTAGTCGTCGTAGCTCGTGATGTTGACGACGCCAAGAGCGACGAGGCCGTTACTGATGACCGTGACGGGCGGCGCGGCCGGCTCGACGGGCGACGTCATGAAGCGCGCCTCGGCCGCGTAGCGCGCCTGCTCGTCGAGCCGCGTGAGCGCCTGCGCCGGGAGCGCCGACTCGATGAGTTGGTCGGGCTTCGGCGGCGTCCAGAGTCCCGTGCGGTCGGGCGCGTCGGCGCGCGGGTCGTGGATAAAGACGCGGCGGCCGATGGTGACCGAGCCGTTGGCGCTCACTTCCGAAGGTGCGCTCGCCGTCCCGAAGGCGACGACGAGGTCGGGCGTCGCGCCGTAATTGATTGCGCCCCCGAGCACGCGCGACTTCTCCAAAGATGACGAAGAGTTCTCGGCCGGGTTCATCAACTCCTCGATGCACCAGACTTCGACCGACGCGCCCGGACAGTCGAACGTCAGACGCGGCTCGGCCTTCGGGTCGGGCGGGCGCGGCTCACCGGGCTTCGGCTTCTGCACGCGCGGCGCGGGGTAATGAAGGAAGCGAAAATTCGTGAGGCTCGCGGGCCGCGCGCGGTCGTGTATGAGGACGCCGCACAAGGGGTCTGCCTCCCACCACTTGTTCGCCACGATAACGACACGCTTCGCTGCCATCGCAAGTCTTCTCCTTAAACTTTCAGTCGGGGTGGACGGTTGGGGCGTCGGCGTGGGGGACGAAGCAGCGGCGGCAGCGCGCCTCGTAGGCGTCGGACGCGCCGACGACGACTTGGCCCTCGGCCTCGATGATGCGCTGTGAGTAGTTGGCCGGCTCGCCGCAGCGGACGCAGATGGCGTGGGTCTTCGTGATGTACTCGGCGACGGCGAGCAAGCTCGGCATCGGGCCGAAGGGGCGGCCCGTGTAGTCTTGGTCGAGTCCGGCGATGATGACGCGGACGCCCGAGTGGGCGAGTTCGTTGGCGACGGCGACGAGGTCGTTGTCGAAGAACTGCCCCTCGTCGACGCCGACCACTTCCGTGTCGGGCAGGACGAGCGCGCGTATCTCGGCGGCCGTCTTAACGGCCGAAGACTCGTGGCGCATCTCGGAGTGGGAGACGATGTGGTCGCGCGAGTAGCGGACGTCGATGTCGGGCTTGAAGACCTGCACGCGCTGGCGCGCGATCTTGGCGCGGCGCAGGCGACGTATCAGTTCTTCGCTCTTGCCCGAGAACATCGAGCCGGCGATGACTTCAATCCAGCCCGAACGCTTGTGCAGGCGCAACAGATGCTCCTCGCTCGCCGCGTGCGCCGTCAGTTCTTCCATGTCGGTTCTGTTCCCTCCGGGGCCGAAAATCTCTAGCCGTAGAGCCGCGCGTTGTAGAAGGGCGCGAAGGCGGCGAGGAGCGCCGCCTCGAAGCTCTGCGAGCGTGTGAGCAGGTCGCGCGAGAGCACGCCCCACGCGCCCTGCCGGCTGCGCACGTCGCGCTCGCCCGCCACCCCGTCGATGACCTCGCCCAACTCGCGCCGCGAGCCTTCGACGGCGCGCACAATCGCGGCCGGGACGGTGACGGCCGGGGCCGCGCCGTAGTAGCCCGAGCGCCCGTCGGTCGCGTAGGCCCAGCCGCGCAGGAAGGTGTGTCGCTCGCCGTCGAGCGTAATCGAGTGGAAGCCGCCTTCGAGTCCGACGTAGAGAGTGGCGTCGCGGCCCTCGGCCGAGAGCAGTTCGCGCACGCGCTCGGCCCGCGCGCGTGCGCCGCGCATGAGTTGCATGTCGGTCAGGGGCATCGGCTCGACGCCCGACTCGACCTCGCGGGCGACGATTTCGGCCCGCGCCCACGCCGCGTCGCGCGCGGCGACACGTGCGCAGGCGGCGCGCACGGCCATGATCTTCGCCGCGCGCGACGATCCAAGTGCGACAATCATCCGTTAACCACCCGCCGACGACACACGCGGCGTCTCGGCGCGACGAAGGCTACAACACCGAAGGCGCAAAAGGCAAAAGAGGAGCCGTGGCCTAGGGGCCGCGCCCTCCGGGGCGGCCTTGCTTGACAACGCCGACGGGCGCTTGTTGTAATCAAACTTAATCCACGAACCCAGCGAGAGGGCTGCGGCGAGCTTTCCCCGCGCACGAGGAGGACATTAAGTGCCCGCGAGTGAACTCATCTATGACTGGAACCGGGTCGAGCCGACGTTCGACGCGCCCGGCCGTCACATCAGCTTCGACGACGAGACGCTGCGCGACGGCCTTCAGTCGCCCTCGGTCAGCGAGCCGTCCGTCGAGCTTAAGATAGAACTCCTGCACATGATGGACGCGCTCGGCATCGACACGGCCGACATCGGGCTGCCCGGCGCGGGCGGCACGCACGCCGCCGGGGTCGAGCGGCTCGCGCGCGAGATAGTCGAGCAGAAGCTCGGGATTCGTCCCAACTGCGCGGCGCGCACGCACCGCAACGACATCACGCCCATCGCCGAAATCTCGCAGCGCGCCGGCATCGCCATCGAAGCCTGCACCTTCATCGGCTCTTCGCCCGTCCGCTTCTACGCCGAGGAGTGGACGCTCGACAAGCTCCTCCGTCTGACCGAAGAATCGGTCGGCTACGCCGTCTCCGAAGGTCTGCCCGTGATGTTCGTCACCGAGGACACGACGCGCGCCGACCCCGAGACGATTCGCGCGCTCTACAGGACGGCCATCCGCGCGGGCGCGCGCGCCGTCTGCGTCTGCGACACGGTCGGCCACTCGACGCCCGACGGCGCGCGCTCGGTCGTCCGCTTCGTCAAAAAAATCATCGAAGAGCAAGGCGAGCAGGTTCGTCTCGACTGGCACGGCCATCAGGACAGAGGACTCGGCGTCATCAACTCGATTGCGGCCATCGAGGGCGGCGCGGAGCAGATTCACGGCTCGGCCTTGGGGATGGGCGAGCGCGTCGGCAACACGCCGATGGATCAACTGCTCGTCAACCTGAAGCTGATGGGGTGGATTGACAACGACCTGTCGCGCCTGCGCGAGTACTGCGAGAAGGCCGCCGAGGCGTGCAACTGGACGATACCTCTGAACTACCCGGTCTTCGGGCGCGACGCCTTCCGCACGGCGACGGGCGTCCACGCGGCGGCCGTCATCAAGTCGTTCCGCAAGGGCGACGAGGGGCTGGCCGACCTCATCTACTCGGGCGTGCCCGCCGGACTCTTCGGCATGAAGCAGACCATCGAGATCGGCCCGATGAGCGGCAAGTCCAACGTCGTCTACTGGCTCGAATCGCGCGACATCGAGGCGACCGACGAGCGCGTCCAGCGCATCTTCGACCACGCCAAAAGCGCGCACGGCGTGCTCGAAGAAGACGAGGTGATGCGTTTAGTTTGACGAGGAAGAACATTTCATCGGGGACGCGCTGGGAGCCGGTCGTGGGGTACTCGCGGGCGGTGCGGGTCGGTCGCGCCGTTCACGTTTCGGGGACGACGGCGACCGACTCCGAAGGCAACGTCGTCGGGCGCGGCGACGCGCACGCGCAGGCCATACAAACTCTCGCCAACGTCGAGCGCGCGCTTTTGGCCGCCGGCGCGTCGCGCCGCGACGTCGTTCGCACGCGCATCTACGTCACCAACATCGAGCGCGATTGGGAGGCGGTCGGCCGCGCGCACGGGGAGTTCTTCGGCGACGTGCGGCCCGCGACCAGCATGGTCGAGGTCAGCCGTTTGATAGACCCCTCGATGCTCGTCGAGATAGAGGCCGACGCCTACTTGGACGAGGGCGCGGCCGTCGATTCTTAGTCCCGCCGAAAACCACCGAGGCTCTTCACCGCCGCACGGCACATCCCGAACGATTTTATGAACAGTCACGCGACCGCGAGCACGACGCAACGACAGACAGTCCGCGAGCTGCTCGCGTCGCCGCGCGTGCGGACGGCCTTCCGGCTCTTCGAGGAGGAGGCCGCGCGCATCGACGAGGAGCAGGTGCGCCTGTGCGAAGTGCCCGCGCCTCCGTTCCGCGAGGAAGCGCGCGCGCGTCTTCTCGCCGAGATGCTTCGCGCGTGCGGACTCGATGAAGTTTCGATTGATACGGAGGGGAACTGCGTCGCCTTGCGCGCCGGGCGGGGCGAGCACCCGCTCGTCGTCTTGAGCGCGCACCTCGACACGGTCTTCCCCGAAGGGACGGACTGCACTGTGAGGCGCGAAGGCGATTTGATGCGCGCGCCGGGCGCGGCCGACGACGGTTGCGGCCTCGCCGCCTTGGTCGCCATCGCGCGCGCTCTCGAAGTGTGCAATGTCGAAACGAAAGGGTCGATTCTTTTCGTCGGTACGGTCGGCGAGGAGGGCGAGGGGAATTTGCGCGGCGTGCGTGCGCTTCTGACTGCGGGCGAGTGGGCGGGCCGCGTCGATTATTTCCTGAGTCTCGACGGGCCGGGCGTCGAGCGCATCACGAACGTCGCGCTCGGGTCGCGTCGCTATCGCGTGCGCTTCCGGGGCACGGGCGGACACTCTTGGGGCGACTTCGGCGCGGCCAACCCCGTCCACGCGGCCGCGCGCGCCGTCGCGCGACTCGCCGCCTACCCCGCGCCCGCGCGGCCTCGGACGACCTTCAACGTCGGCCGCATCGAGGGCGGCACGAGCGTCAACGCCATCCCGCAAGAGGCTTGGATTGACGTCGACCTGCGCTCCGAATCGTCGGACGAGTTGAAGCGCCTCGACGCCTTCTTCCGCCGCGCCGCGCGCGAGGCGGCCGACGAGGAGAACGCCGCGCGCCGACGCGAAGCGCCGCCGCTCTCGCTCGAAGTGAAACTCATCGGCGACCGCCCGAGCGGCGAGACGCCGCGCGACTCGTTTTTAGTCGCGCTCGCCTGCGAGGCGACGCGCGCCGTCGGGTTCGAGCCGCGTCTCGAATGTTCTTCTACTGATTCAAACGTGCCCGTCGCGCTTGGCATCCCGGCCGTCACCTTCGGCGCGGGCGGCACGTCGGGAAACTCTCACACGCTCGACGAGTGGTACGACCCGCGCGGGCGCGACCTCGGCCTCAAGCGCGCCCTCCTCGTCGCGCTCGGCGCGGCCGGACTCGCCTCGGAAGACTGATTCGCCGTAAGTCTAATTTTTAAAGTCTAGCTTTTAAGCCGGGGCGCGCTCCGCGCGCGGCTCGCCGGAGTCGCGGCCGTCGCGCTCGAAAGTGAGCGCGTAGAGAGCGCGCGCGAGGCCGTAGAGCGAGAAGCCGGGGCAGAGGAAGTATGCGGCCAGTAGCGCGTAGCGCATCGGCGTGAGTAGCTCGCGCTTCGGGTCATCGGGCCGGGTCAACTCGGTGAGGAAAAGCACGGTCGTCCCCAACACGTAGCCGACCGCGCCGACGGCGAGACCCGCGACTAAGAACTTGAGGCCGCGACGCAAACCTTTACGCGCGGCCCCCTCTGCACAGCAATTCGGACAGGGCATCAAGGCTAGGCGACCGCGTAGGCGTGTGCGAGCGCGACGAAGAGTAGCGCGACGAAGAGCATCACGATTTTGAGCTTCATGGCGAGAGCGCTCCTGCGGTGTTTCAGTTGACGGGGATGGTGATGACGGTCGAGCCGGGCTTGCCGGCGGGGAAGCGTCGCCCGCGCGCGACGCGGACGGCCGTCCCGGCGTAAGCCTCCGCGCCCGGCGACGTGCCCGCGACCGAGGCGGCCGTCACGCGCCCGGCCTCGTCGTAGGTCACGCTGACGCGGACTGACTTCGGCCCCGTCGCGGCGGGAGCGGCGGCCGGCGTGGCCGCGCTCGTATTCTGGTTCGCGTCCGACTTCTTCGCCAACTCTTCGGCCTTGCGCTCGCGCTCGCGCTGCTCACGCAGACGACGCTCGCGCTCCTCGCGCTCGCGGCGCGCGGCCTCGGACGCGGCGTCCTCGCTCGCGGCGTCGGCCGGCGGCGCGTCGGTCGAGACGCCTTCGGAAGACTCCGCAGCGGCCGGTTCGGCGGCGGCCGGTTGCGCGGCCGTCTCCGAAGAGGCGGCGGCGACGGGCGCGGACTTGGCCGACGACTTCGAGCCGCGCATCAAAGGTATCGAGACGACGGCGACCACAAGCACGACGCACGCTGCCGCCGCCAGAGCAATCCACTTCTTTTTGCCACCGCCGTCGCTCGCGCCCTCGACCATCATCGAGAGCGGCGCGGCCTCATCGGCGGAAGCGCCCGCGCTCTTCTGCGCGCCGTTGCCGGAATTCTGCTGCGCACTCTCGCCGAGTCGCTCGACCTGATCCATAAACATCGCGAGGTCTGACTCGTTCGGCGACCAGCCGCCGAAGGCGTCCGACTCGGTCGGCGACAAGCCCTCGTCGAGGCGTCGCAAGCCTTCGAGCACGACCTGCGTCCACGCAATCTCAATCGTGCGGCGCGTGGGCAGAACCTCGGGGCTGAAGTCGAAGGCGGCGTTCGGCAGCGTCAGCGCGAAGTAGACGGCCTCGGGGCCGCTCAACTGCCCGACCTTGGCGTCGACCAACTCGCCCTCCTTGATGAAGAAGACGCCGTGGCCCCGGTGGTAATCGACCTTCAGACGTCCGGTCTTGCGCTGGTTGCAGAAGAATTCGATCAATTCGGCCAGCGACATGTCGCTGAGTTGTCCAGTCAGTGCCATCTTGAGTGCTCCTGATTCGTCGGGGCTTTGAGCTTTGCTTGCTCGGCGGATGAGTTTGAAGAGAGCCGGGGTGTCGGCAAGGCCGTCGGGCGTGGCCGCCGCACGCGCGCGTCGAGGGGGAGAGGGAGCGGGCCACTCGTCTGCGCGCGGGCGGCGATAACTTTTTCGACTACTGCGCCAGCGAGAAGTTATAGGTGATCGTCCCCGACACCTTCACGGGCTGGCCCGAGAGCAGCGTCGGCGAGAAGCGCGCCTGCATGGCCGCCTTGACCGCCGCGTCCTGCAAAAGCGTCGGGCCGCTGACGGCCTTGGCCGAGATGACCTTGCCGGTCAAGTCGATGACGACCTCGACCGAGACCTGACCGATGGCGCGCGCGCGCTTGGCGATCTCCGGGTAGTTGGGCGCGGGAAGGCTAACGGCCTTGCCGTTGAGGATGCCGCCGGAGATGGGCTTGAGCGGGCCTTTCGCGACGGGGCGCGCGGGCGCGTCGCCGTCCGACTTGACGACCTGCGCGTCAGACGCGCCGCCCGAGCCGACGTTGAGCGCGACCGAGGGCGCGGACACGCTCGGCTTGTCGAGCGACGCCGTGGGCAGCGTCGACGGGGCCGTCTTCGTCGCGGGCGCGGACTTCTTCGCGTCGGCCTTCTCCGTCACGGCCGGCGCGGACTTCGGTGAGAGACTCGCGTTCGACTTGCTGTCAGGGGAAGCGTTCGGAGTCGTCGCGGCCGGGGCGGTCGCGGCTGCGGACGGCGCGACGGCGGACGGCGCGGCGGCGGGCTGCGACATCTTCGCGACCATCGCCTCGTCGAGGAAGTAAGAGATAGTGCGGTAGGTGACCTCCATCGGCTCGAAGCTCATCTTGCCGCCTTCGATGACGGCGACCGACGTGACCATCTTCGTCCAGTTGCCGACCGCGTCGAGCTCATACGAATAGGTCTCTTTGGCGAGCAGCGAGCCGTCCTCGTTCGTCAGAGTCATCTCGACGATGTTGCCGCGGGCGTCGTAGCGGTAGACCTCTTTGCCGGTCAGTGAGCCGCCCGCCGCGAGGAAGTAGGCGTGGTCGAGCTTGCCGCCCTTGACGTCGTAGGTCGCCGACTCCAGAAGCACGCGCGGCCCTTCGACGGGCCGGCCGTTCTTCGTCGTAATCTTCGCCG
>DASUNL010000505.1:0-2625 GCA_036277175.1 Pyrinomonadaceae bacterium
GAGCGGCGCACGCCGAGCATCGCCGACATGAACTCGTGCGTCAGCATGAACTCGTCGCGGCTGAGGCGGTCGTTGTACATCAGGAGCCAGCGCGCGAGGCGGTTCGGGATGACGTGGCGCGCGTTGCAGACGACCGACTGCGAAATCTGCGCCATCAGCGCGTGCGTGTAGCGCAGCACCAACCGCTGAAACTTCCCGCCGCGACGGAACTCCTCGCGGACGAGCTCGGCCGAGACGCGCCACGCCGCGCCCGACGCCTGCACCGTCGCCACCTTCGTCTCGTCGCCGCCGAGGATGACGGAGATGCCGACCATCCCCTCGCGCCCGACCAGCCCCACCTCCATCCCGCCGCCGTCCTCCAACTCGGTGAGCAGCGAGACGATGCAGTTTAAGAGGAAGTAGACGTGGCGGATGTCGTCGCCCGGACGGAAAAGCACCTGCGTAAGTTCGAGCGAGACCATCTGCGCGCCGCCCGCGAGACGCTCGCGCTCGTCGGCCGCGAGCGCGGCGAGAATCAAATTATCGGTCTGTGGCTGCGCAACTGTCATGACTCTTGAAACCGTCCGTGAGGTTTTAAGTGAATCTTACAACTGGCGGCGAAAGGGTTCAGTACGCCCGCGTACTTTAAGGCGCAAGCTTACGCCTCGTAGCCCAGTTCGCGCAATAGGCCGCCCGCGACCCTCGCGTAACGCGCGCTCTCGTCGGCGCTCATCCGCGAGCGCCACGCATAAACTAACGCAGGGTCGGGAGGCTCGGTCGTGCGCTGCTGCTGACGGCGGCGCTGCTCGTCGGTCATCAACATCGCCCCGTCTCGGCCGGAGCGACCCTTGTGTTCTTCGAGGCGCTCGGGCACGCCTTTGTAATAGTCGAGCATACGCTCGTCGTATTCGAGCGCGAGAAACTCGCAGACGCGCCCGAGCGTCTCGCGCGTCTTCAGTACCAAGTCCTCGTAGCGCAGCTCGAAGTAGTCCGGGCGTCCGCGCCCCGCGCGCCGCGCGGCCGTGACGGTCTTGCGCCAGTAGCGGGCCTGCGTCTCGATTTCATAACCGGGCGAGAACCACTGACGCCGAAGCGAGAGCGCCACGTCGCGGCCGTCGCGGATGATGTGGACGAAGCGCGCCTCGGGCAGGATGCGGCGGATGGCCGCAATCTCCATGCAGTAGAGCGGCGTCTTGTCGCCGTAGCGCGGCTTCGCGTGGCGTGCGGCGTAGAGGCGGTAGAAGGCGCGGAAGCCTTCGGAAACGTTGAAGGGCGAAATCTCCGCGAGCGCGGCGCGAAACTCCGCTTCGGGGATTCCGAAGTCGGGCCACGAAGGATACTGTTCGGGGTAGTTGACGACGGCGCGGAAGAACTTTTCGCGCAAGTCGTCGCCGCCGCCACGCAAGCGGGGGGCGAGTTTGAGAAAGCCGGTCTCGGGCGGGATTGCGAGGTCGGGGTGCGCGTCGAGCATGAAGCGCAGAAGCGTCGTCCCCGAGCGCGGCGTCCCGACGATGATGGGCATGGGCGCAAGCGCGCGCGCCGCCTCCGTCGTTTGCGCCACGGGCGACCCGAGCGCCCTCCGCCAGAAAGAAAGCATCACTTAAAGACTCACGAGGCCCGTCTTGTGAAGAGCGCCGAAGCCTGCGGGGCGACGGCAGGGGAGATTCTAGCGGGCGGCGAAAAGTTATCAAAGCGCGGGGTCGCGGTTCGTGCGACGCGGGACGCTTTCGTCGTTTACAACCTTTTACAAGCGGAAGCTTTGCGGCGGGTGTCGGGTTTCGTTATACTCAGAACCCGCGTCTGTAGCGGTTGTGAAAAGTCTCCCGGTCGGGCATAGAGAGTTGAAGTTTGCGGCGCGCTCGTCGGTGTCGGCGTTCGAGGTCGAAGACGCGCGCCGCGTGATACAAAGTCGCCTCTTCCCGGAAGGTGGTAAAGCTGTATGTTGGAAATCCCTAAGGGCCAGATGACCGAGGCAGACCGCGCCATCCTGCGCCGTCTGCGCGTCTGGATTGCGGGCCTCGCCGCCGCCTGTCTCGTCGTCGGCGTCGGCATCGGCGCGCTCGTCACGGGCAACCGCGCCATCGCGCAGCACGACGCGGCGACCGCGATGAACATCGCGCGCGCGCCCGAGGCGCTGTCGGCCTCGTTCGCCGAAATCGCGCGGCGCGTCGAGCCGTCCGTCGTCAACATCGACACCATCGCCTCGCCGCAGGTTTCGGTCGGCCGCGACGAGGGCGAAGGCGCGGACGAGGACGAGAAGGACGGGACGGGCAACCCCTTGCTCGACATGCTGCGGAAGCAGCGCCGGCGGCCCTCGCGTGGCGTCGGGAGCGGCTTCATCATCGACCCGAAGGGGCTCATCCTCACCAACCATCACGTCATCGAGGGCACGACGCGCATCAACGTCCGTCTTCAGAGCGGAGAGACGTTGCGCGGCGAAATCGTCGGCGTTGACGAGGAGACAGACCTCGCGGTCGTCCGCGTCCAAGCGGGACGCGACCTGCCCGCGCTCCGTCTCGGCAACTCCGACGAGGTGCAGGTCGGCGACTGGGTCTTGGCAATCGGCTCGCCCTTTAACCTCGAACAGACCGTGACGGCCGGCATCATCTCGGCGCGCGAGCGGCAGACCGACCCGACCGCGACCTT
>DASUNL010000506.1:0-2834 GCA_036277175.1 Pyrinomonadaceae bacterium
GCCGCCAAAGCCCCCGCCCGCTCAGACATCTTCCCTCAACCCTTCGCCCGCCTGCTCAGTCGTCGCCGTCGTCCTCAGACATGTAATCGAGTATGAAGCACCAGTGCGTCACGCCCGCGACCTCGCGCAGACGCCCCGAAGGCTGTTCCTCGACGTACCAACGCCCCCCGACGTAACGGCCGAACTCTATCTTATTACTCTTGTCATCGTGAATGAGAATCTGTGTATTTTCTTCCGGCAGCATCTCCGACGCCTTCACCCACGTCATGCGATTCGACCTCTTCTCTCAAGTCTAAAGCTGCGCCGCTCATCGTGTGGCCTCTTCTTTGGGCGACGGCTCAAGCCTGTGTGTGGTGTGCTCGGTGACGCTCGGCGCGGCCTCCAGAGACGCGCGCGCATTCATCGGGTTAAGCTCGTTAGTCTCGACTTGTTCTAACTCGGCTGTACCTTTCGCCTCCTTGGAACTCCGAGCGAGGCGGCGAACCTGCCAGATGCCTATCCCGAAGTAGGTGACGAATGCCGCCGAGCTGATGGCCATGTAGGCGATTATCAACCACTCGCTGAGCTGAACCTTCCGCATCAGAACCATCCCGCCGAGAATCAGCCCGAGGCCGAGGACGGTAATCCAGAAGAGTCCTTCCATCTCGCTGTCCATGCGCTTCTCGAACAACTCGACGAGGTCAGCGTCCTTCGTCGCAACCAACTGCGCCCCGCAGCGATTGCAATACTTCAACTGCTGGGCGAGAGCCATTCCGCAAGATGGGCAAAACATGTCGGCCACCTCCTTCGGCTTTAATACGTGTTTTCAACCCACACAGTTTTCGGCTTTGCCCTCGGGCGGCAAAAGCAATATAGTGTCGGCCACCGTCAACGACCGAAAGCAATAAAGACAACTGAATCGCAACTGTCCGAAGCGAGCGGCACGCTTTCGGCCCGCCGCCCGACTTTTAAAACCCGAAGGAGTCAACGAAGATGCTCACGGCCCCTCGTCCGCGCCGGAAGTTTGCCGCGCCGCTCGCGCTCGCGCTCCTCGCGCAGGTCTTCAGCCTCGTCGCCCCCGCGCGCGCGCACGCGCAAGAGACGCAAGCCGCGCCGCCGCAGCAGCCGTCGTCGCAGCAGACGTCGCGCGCGAATCCGTTTCGCACGCTCGCGTATCGTCAAATCGGGCCGTTTCGCGGCGGCCGCGTGACGGCCGTCGCGGGCGTGCCGACGCAGCCCTTCGTCTACTACTTCGGCGCGACCGGCGGCGGCGTCTGGAAGACTTCGGACGGCGGCGTCAACTGGGAGCCTGTGTCGGACGCCCATTTCAAGACCGGCTCGGTCGGCGGCATCGGCGTCAGCGAATCCGACCCGAACGTCGTCTACGTCGGCATGGGCGAGTCGCCGATTCGCGGCAACGTCTCGCACGGCGACGGCATGTATAAGTCTACGGACGCCGGAAAGACTTGGCGGAAGATTGGACTAGAAGATACGCGACACATCGCGCGCGTGCGCGTGCATCCGCGCAACCCCGACCTCGTCTACGTCGCCGCGCTCGGCCACACCTTCGGGCCGAACGAGCAGCGCGGCGTCTTCCGCTCGAAAGACGGCGGGCGCACTTGGGAGCGCGTCCTTTATCGCGGCCCGAAGGCGGGCGCGATTGATTTAGTCTTCGACCCGTCGAACCCGAACGTCATCTACGCGGGCTTCTGGGAAGTCTACCGAAAGCCTTGGACTCTGGAATCGGGCGGGCCGGGCAGCGGCATCTTTAAATCGACGGACGGCGGCGACACTTGGACGGAACTGACGCGCGCGCCCGGAATGCCGCGCGGCACGGTCGGCAAGGTCGGCATCACCGTCTCGACCGCGAATCCCGAAAGGGTCTGGGCCATCGTCGAGGCCGAGGACGGCGGCATCTTCCGCTCCGACAACGGCGGGCGCACGTGGGCGCGCACCAACGAGCAGAGAAACCTGCGCCAGCGCGCTTGGTACTACACGCGCATCTACGCCGACACGCAGAACGCCGACTCGGTCTACGTCCTCAACGTCGGCTTCTACAAGTCCAGCGACGGCGGGCGCACCTTCAACCAGATTCCCGTCCCGCACTCCGATAACCACGACCTCTGGATTGCGCCGAACGACTCGGCCCGCATGATTAACTCGAACGACGGCGGCGCGAACGTCTCGATGAACGGCGGCCGCACATGGACGGAGCAAGACCAAGCGACCGCGCAGTTCTACCGCGTCGCTTTAGACAACGACTTCCCCTATCACATCTACGGCGCGCAGCAGGACAACTCGACTGTGAAGATCGCTTCGCGCACGGCCGACTCGACCATCGGCACGTCGGACTGGCACGACGTGGGCGGCGGCGAGTCGGGCTGGATAGCGCCGCACCCGCGCGACTCGAACGTCGTCTTCGCAGGCTCTTACGGCGGATACCTGACGCGCTACGACCACCGCACGCGCCAACTGCGCACCGTCAACGTCTGGCCCGACAACCCGATGGGCTCGGGCGCGGAAGGGATGAAGTATCGCTTCCAGTGGAACTACCCAATCTTCTTCTCGCCGCACGAGACGAATACTCTCTACGTCGGCGGCGACAGGCTGTTTCGCTCGACGAACGAGGGGCAGTCTTGGGAAGCCATCTCGCCCGACCTGACGCGCAACGACAAGTCGAAGCAAGGCCCTTCGGGCGGGCCGATTACGAAGGACAACACGAGCGTCGAGTATTACAACACGGTCTTTACGGCGATGGAGTCGCCCGTCGAGCGCGGCGTCATCTGGGCGGGTTCGGACGACGGGCTCGTCCACGTCACGCGCGACGGCGGTCGCCGTTGGGACAACGTCACGCC
>DASUNL010000507.1:0-4242 GCA_036277175.1 Pyrinomonadaceae bacterium
TCTCCTACAACATACGCTACCGCAGCGGCAGAGACCTCGAACGGCTCATCGCGCTCCTGAAGGCGGACGACGAGATAGGCGGCGCGTCCATCATCGGCCTACAGGAAGTCGACCGCAGCAAGAAGCGCACGAAGTTTACGAACACGGTGCGCGTGATGGCCGAGGCTCTGGGGATGCATTACGTCTGGGCCGCGCCGCCGAACCCGCGCCCGAAAGACGACGCGAAGACGGACGCGGGCGCGAAGCCCGTCAAGAATCGCAAGCGTGAAGATAAAGACGACGACAAAGATGACGACGACGATGATGATGACGGCGACGATGACGATGACGACGGGTCGAAGGAGGAGGAGACGGGCGTCGCTATCTTGAGCCGCTACCCTCTGTCGGACGTCTCGCGGCTGGTGCTCGCGCACGAGGGGCCGAACCGTCGGCGGCGCGCGGCCGTCGGTGCGACCGTCCGCGTCGGAAGCGAAGAGGTGCGCTTCTACTCCGTCCACGCCGAGACGCGGATGCCGGTCGAGCGCAAGGTCGAGCACTGGCGGACGGTGCTCGAAGACCTCTCGCAGCACGCGCGCCTGCGGCGGGTCGTCGTCGTCGGCGACTTCAACACCATCAAGGAGAAGGACGTCCGCGCCGCGCGCAAGCTCTTTACGGACGCGGGGTTCGCGACGCCGTTCGAGGACGACCGCGCGACCTTCAAAGTCGTCTTCTTCGACTTCAAGCTCGACTGGATTTGGCTGCGCGGCTTCGAGTCGGTCGCCTACGGCATCGACAAATCAATCGGCCTCTCCGACCACTGGCCGCTCTGGGTGAAAGTCAAATTAAATGATGCGCGGTGAGCGCCGAGTGATGAATTAAAACTCTCTTTTATTCGTCGCTCATCGCTCATCGTTCATCACTTCCCTTCCTCTTTACGACGGATGTAGATGGTCTTCTCGACGCTCGCGTGCAGCGTCCCCGCCTCGTCCTTCAGCTCGACCGTGTAGACGCGGTCGATTGAACGCTTCCCCTCTAACTCTTCGCGGATGGCGCGCAGCTCTTCTTCGTCGAGGCGGAAGCGCGCGTAAAGCGTCGTCTTGCCGGGCCGCTTGAACGATACGCACGCCGACTTGTCCCAGACGACGTAGTCGGGGCCGAGGGCGCGTATCAACATAATCATGTAGATGGGATCGACGGCCGCGTAGATGCTCCCGCCGAAAATCGTGCCGACGTAGTTGCGCGTGCGCCAGCTCAAAGGCAGGCGGACGTGTATCTCGCGCAAGTCCGACGCGATGTATGTGACGCGCGCGCCCGTCCCACGGTAGGCCGGGAACAGGTTGAACTTCCAGCGCAGCAGTTTCGTCTCGAACGATTCCGGCATGGGAAGGAGTTTTCAGTTTTCAGTTTTCGGTTTTCAGTTCAAGACAAAAGCTGAAAACTGAAAACCGAAAACTGAAAACTTATCTAATGTTGACCTCGACGCGGTTGGCTTCGAGGGCGTTTCCGGTGGCGCGCTGCAACTCGGCGATGGCCTTGTTGAGTTCGGTCTGCGCGCGAAGCTCCTGACCGCGCGCGTTCGTCAGCGCGGTCTGCCGTTCGAGGACGAGGAAGAAGGTCGACTGCCCGGCGTCGAACTTGCGCTGCTCGCTCATGTACTGCTGCTCGGAGGCCGAGCGCGCGACCGACGCCGAGCGCAGGCGCGCCTCGGCCGTGCGGACGAGCTGAAGGGCGTTGCGCACGTCGACCTGTATGAGCTGTTCGAGCTGCTCGCGCTGGACGCGGATGCGCTCGCCCTCGACGAGCGAGCGGCCCAGTTGCGCCTCGGCCGTGCGGTTGCGGAAAGGGATGTTGATGGAGACGCCGACGCGGAAGTTGTTGTAGCGGTTCGCCGCGAGGTTCGTTAAGGACTGCGGGTAGCCGCCGATTAAGTTTTCGGGGAGCGTCTGCGGCAGAGGGTCGGCGAGCGGCGGCAGGCCGTTGAGAGCCGACAGTTGGTTGATGCGCGCGCGAAGCTCTGCGCTTGAGGCCGTGAACGGGTTGAAGGCGTCCGAGGTGTTGGGCGACCCCGATAGACCGACCGCGCCGTAACTGGCGACGAGGTCAACTTGCGGGCGCGTCTGCTCGCGCGCGAAACGCTGCTCGATTTGGTTGACTTCGGCCGCCACGTCCGACGCCTGAAGCTCCGGGCGCACGCGCAGGGCCGACTCCATCGCGGCCTGCAAGTCAACGCGGGGAGGCTCAAGCTCGACGCGGTCGACGGGCACGAGCGCGGCCGACCAAATCTCGGCCTCGCGGTTCGTGGCAATCAAGTTCTTCAAGTTGTTCTCGGCGCGGCCCACTTCGTCGAGCGCCGTGTAGACGCTCTGCTCAAAGACGGACACCTGCGCCTCGGCCGCCACGACGTCAATCGGCGCGAGGACGCCCTCCGTGACGAGACGCTTGTTGTGCTCGTACTGCGCGCGCGCGTCGCGCACGGCGTCGCGCTGGATTTGCAGGTTGCGCAGCGCGAAGACCAAATCCCAGTAGGCGCGCTGGACTCCCGTGATGGTCTCGATGGCGCGCTGGCGAAACTGCGCGTCGGTCAAAGAGAGGTTCTTCTTCGCAATCTCAATCTGCCGTCGGTTCTGGTCGAAGCCGAGTCCGCGCAGGATGGGCTGCGTGTAGCTGAAGGTGAGCGAGGTCGGGTACTGCGGGTTGAGCGCGGCGAACTGGTTGTTCGTCGTGACGCGGTTGGTGACGAAGTCGAGGCGGTAGCCGCCGCCGAACTTCGGCGTGAGTCCCTGCACTGAGGACGAACTGAAGAAGCCCGACTGCGTGACCGAGCCGGTCGCCGAGCCTGAAAGAAAACTCGCCGTCGGCTGTTCGTTGCGCTCGTAGTAGGAGTTGGTCAGAAAGCGCGGGTCGTAGACTCCGCGCGCGGCCTGCAAGTCGAACTCGGCGACACGCACGTTCTGGCGCGCGACCTCGATGTCCTTGTTGTTGGCGAGCGCCATCTCGATGGCCTCGCGCAGTGTGAGCGCGCGCTGGTCGGCCATCGAGACGCCGACGCGCTCAAGGCTGGGGAGCGGCCCCGGCTTGGAGCGGAAGCCCTGCGCGACCGGCGGCACATCGATTTGCAGAGAGTCGGGCGCGGCCGTCGGCACGCTCCCCCGCCCCGGCGCTGTCGGCCCTTCGGGCGCGGGGATTTGCGACGACGGAGCGGCGACGGGCGGCGCGGTCTGAGGGACGGCGGGTTGCGCCGTCTGCTGCGGCGACTGCGTCTGCGTCGTGGGCGTCTGCGTAGTTGTTGATTGCGTCGTCGGCGTCTGCGGCGCGGGCTGTTGACCGGCGGGCGCGGCGGGGTTCGTCGACTGCCGCGTCTGCGCCTCCGTCGGCGAAGCGGTCTGCGGCGTCTGCGCGGGCGCGCCCTGCTGCGGCGTGTTGGCCGAAGGCGCGGGCTGCTGTGATTGCGCGGGCTGCGACGACTGCGACGGCGCGGTCGGTTGCTGCGCGCTGCCGAAGATTGAGCCGGAGAAGACGGGCGTCTGTTGTGACGCGGTTTGCGTCTGCTCCTGCGCGAAGGCGGCCGAGGGCGCGAGCGCGCAGAGGATGAGAGACGCGCTGACGATTAACTTCCGCGCGCCACCCGTCTTCGTCGAATGCTTCTTAAAACGTTCGCTCATAACCTTTGAATAATCGGCGCGCCGCGCGGGGGTCTATGAAGTTTATGAAACCCGCGCGGTCGCGCCGTCCCTCCAAAACTTTTAGTGCCTGCCCAAGAGGCCGAAGAAAGAGCTGGCGGCCGTCGCCGCGCGCCGCCGCGCCCACGCGAATGTCCCACGTATGCGCGACCCCGCGCGGCCGAAGACCTTGCTGCGGCCCACGTCGTCGAACAGCGAATAGAAGACCGGCACGGCGAGGAGCGTGAGCAGGAGACAGAGCGTCTGCCCGCCGACGACGAGCACGCCGATGGAGCGGTTCGTCCCCGAACCCGGCCCCGTAGAGACGACAAGGGGCATCATGCCCGCGACGAGCGCAATCGTCGTCATCAGGATGGGACGCAGACGGTCGCGGTTCGCCTGCACGATGGCTTCGAGTCGCTCCATGCCGTGCGAGCGCAGTTCGTTCGTGTGGTCGATTTGCAAGATGGCGTTCTTCTTCACGACGCCGAAGAGCAGGAGCAGCCCGAGGCCCGAGAAGATGTTGACGGTCTGCCCCGTCACGAGCAGAGAGACGATGCCGAACGGGATGGCGAGCGGCAGCGTCAGCAAGATTGTGACGGGG
>DASUNL010000508.1:0-18641 GCA_036277175.1 Pyrinomonadaceae bacterium
GCGCTGTCGGCGACGGGGCCGACCTACATCTTCATGATGATGGAGGCGCTGGTGGACGCGGGCGTCCACATGGGCTTCTCGCGCCACGTCGCGCAGGAGTTGGTCACGCAGACGATGCTCGGCTCGGTGCTCTTCGCGCGCGAGTCGCGTAAGCACCCGGCCGAGCTTCGCAACATGGTCACTTCGCCGGGCGGCACGTCGGCCGAGGCCATCTACCAGATGGAAAAAGGAAGCTTGCGCACAGTCCTCTCCAAGGCCGTCTACGCCGCCTTCCAGCGCGCCGTCGCGCTCGGCGGCCGCAAGTGATTCGGCGTGGGAGTGAAGGAGTCGTTGATGTTGAGAAGGTTTCTGACGGCCGTCATGTTCGTCGCGGGCGCGTTCGTCGTCGCGTTCGGGCAAGCCTCGGACGAGGAAGCGGTCAGACGTTTGACGCAGGAGGGCGTGCGCGCTTACAAGGACGGACGCTTCATCGAGGCGCAGCAACTTTTCGCGCGGGCGCTCGAACTCGACCCGCGGAATATGAATCTGCCCGTCTTCGTCGCCCGCGCCACCCACCAGCAGTACAAGCCGGGCCTCGACACTCCGGAGAACAGGGCGAAGGCCGAAGAAGCCATCGTGGCCTACAAGCGCGTGATTGAGGACTCGCGGATGGACGAGAAGGCGCGCGACGATTCGTTCAACGCGGTGGCTTATCTCTACCGCCAGTTGAGGGACGAAGAGCAGGAGCGCGCGTGGCTGCTCGCGCGCGCCGAAGACCCGGCCACCCCGCCCGCGAAGCGCGCGGACGCTTACGCGATTCTCGCGAGCAAAGGGTGGCGATGCTCCTACGACATCACGGAGCAGCAAGTTAACAAGAAGGTCGTGGAGGCGGGCGGCGGGCCGGTCGTCCAGTACCTCAAACCGAAAACCGAGGGCGACTTCGACACGGCGCGTCGCTGTGCGACGGACGGCCTCAATCTCGCCGTGCAGGCCATCGCCCTGCACCCGCTCAACGTCAGCACGTGGGCGTACAAAGCGACCCTCCTGCGCGAACACGCGAAGCTGGCGGAGATGGAAGAAGATTCGGCCGCGAAGGCAAAGTACGAAAGACAGGCGGGCGTGGCGCAGTCGGAAGCCAAGAGGCTGCGCGAGGAGGAGGAGGAGTCGCGGAGGCGCACCGAGGAGACGGGAAACGGCGGGCCGTCCGGCCCCGTCGGCCCGACCATCTCGGACGCCGCGTCGGACGGCCAAAGTGTTTCGCCCCCGCGCGCGAAGCTCGACACGAGACGTACGACCGTCAGCGCTGGCGTGCTCAACGGTAAGGTGATACACAAGCCCGCGCCCGTCTACCCGCGGGAGGCCAAAGACGCGAAGGCGTCGGGCGTGGTGACGGTGCGGGTCGTCTTAGACGAGGAGGGCCGAGTGACGTCGGCCGTGGCCGAGAGCGGTCACGAGTTGCTGCGTCAGCCGGCGGTCGAGGCGGTGCGGCAATGGCGCTTCTCGCGGACGACCCTTTCGGGTCAGCCCGTGAAAGTCACCGGCATCGTCACGTTATTCTTTAAACCGCGTTGAGGCGACGCGCCGTGATAAAAATCTTCCTCGGCTCGCTCGTCCTCGCCGCCGCGCTCGCGCCAGTGAACGCGGACGCGGCGGGGCGCGAGCGGCGTCTCTCTAAAAGACTGCTCGGTGTCGCGTGCGACCCCGACGCCGTCCGAGCGCCTGAGCCTTCGCCCGAGGCGCGGCGCGGGATGGAGGCGAAGCTCGCCGAGGCGCGCGCCGCCTACGAGCGACGACCCGAAGACCCGGATGCCGTCATCTGGCTCGGACGCCGCACCGCCTACCTCGGCCGCTTCAAAGAGGCCATCGACATCTACACCGAGGGCCTCAAGCGACACCCGCGCGACGCGCGCCTCTACCGCCACCGGGGCCACCGCTACATCACCGCGCGCTGTTTCGACGAGGCCGTCAGAGATTTGGAGACGGCCGCCAAGCTCGTCAAAGACAAACCCGACGAGGTCGAGCCGGACGGGATACCGAACGCGCGCAACACGCCGACGAGCACACTCAACTCGAACATCTACTACCACCTCGGCCTCGCGCACTACCTCAACGGAGACTTCGAGCGCGCGCTCGCCGCATACCGCGAGTGTATGAAGTTCTCGAAAACGGACGACATGCTCGTCGCCACTTCGCACTGGCTCTACATGACTCTGCGCCGCCTGAACCGCCCGCGCGAGGCCGCGCAGGTGCTCGCGCGGATAAAGGACGACTTGGAGATTATCGAGAACCACGAGTATGCCTATCTGCTCAAGATGTACAAGGGTAAGGTCTCGCCGGAGTCTCTGATGAAGCGCGTCCAGAGAGAGAGGCGCGACCTCGTCACCGTCGGCTACGGGGTGGGCAACTGGTATCTCTACAACGATCAGCCTAGGAAGGCCCTGCGGACGTTTCTCGAAACCGTCGAGCGCATGCAGACGACTAGCTTCGGCCACATCGCGGCCGAGGTGGAGCTAAGGCACGCGGGGCTGAAAGATTACCCGCCCGTGAAGTTGCGGACGAAGACGATTGACTAGAAGCGGTCAGCAATCAGCTTTCAGCTTTCAGCCAAACCAAAAGCCGAACGACGACGGACGCCGAGTTTGACGAAACGAAGTGTCAACGCGGCGGCGACGGCCGTGAGCTGAACGCTGAACGCTGAACGCTTCTTTACTTGAGAGCGCCCTCGCGCGCGGCCTCGTCGCCGAGCGCGAGGATTTCTTTTCTGATGGCGCGGCGCTCGGCGAGCAGTTGTTTGAAGAACTGCCGCTCGGTGACGAAGAAGAGCGCGGCGCGCGCGCCCGCGACCGTGCGGTCTAACTCCTCGCTGAAGCGCAGCGCGACGTAGCCCGCGAAGGGCGCGAAGGCGAGCGCTGCGAGCGCCCAGCGCCAGCCCGCGAAGTAGTAGACGACGCCGAAGAGCGCGCCCCACGTCAGAGGGAACAGAAGCGTCGCGGCGATAATCTTGAAGGTCGAGAGCACGTCGTCGTAGCTGTTCGAGAACTTCGTGGCGAGGAAGCCCGCGAGCCAGTAGGCCGGGTAGTGGACGGCGGTGCCGGCGAGCGCGACGGGCGCGAGCAGAGCGAAGACGAGGACGCGCGCGAGGAGGCCGCGCGCGCCCGCGTGCTTCGAGACCGAAGAGGGCGAGATGTCGCGCGGGTCTTCGAGTCCGGCTTGGCGCAGCTCCTCCTCGTAACGGCGGATGCGCGCCTCAAGGGCGGCGATGCGCTCGGGCGCGCGCGCGCGGTGGAAGGCGTAGCCCTCGACGAAGCGTCGGCGGCGGCGCAACTCCTGTTCGAGCGTCGGCGCGCGCCCTTCGTCGTCGTCGTCACCGGACGAGAAGATGCGCTCGGCGCGCGCGACCGTCTCGACCGCCTCGCGGTGTTCGGCGTTGAAGGTCGCCTCGCGGAGCGCAGACGCGATGCGGTCGGTCAAAGCCTGCACCTCCTCGCGCGAAGGCTCGCCGCGCGCGTCGAGCGCGGCGGGTTCTACCGAGACGGGGTCGCCGAAGTAGAGGAGCGCGCCGCTGCGGAAGTTGGTCTTCGCGGTGTAGTAGAGTCCGGCCGGAACGATTTTCAAATCGAGCGGCGCGCCCGACGCCGACGACGCGCCGAGCGCGATGCGCGCCGCGCCGGTCTTCAAAGGCTGGAGCTGCGTCTCGTTGTGCGAGATGCCTTCGGGGCAGATGCCGATGGTGCCGCCCGCGCGCAGGAGCGAGGCCGCGCGCTCGAACGTCTCGCGGTTGCGCGAGGTGTCCGCGCCCTCGTCCTGTCGGCGGTAGACGGGGATGGCGTCCATCGCGCGGACGAGCCAGCCGATGACGGGCATCCGGAAGAGCGGCGACTTGGCGAGGAAAGAGACGGGTCGCGGCGCGAAGCAGAGCAGGAAGCTCGGGTCGACCAGCCCGTTCGGGTGGTTGAGGACGAACATCAACGCCCCCGTTCGCGGCACGCGCTCAAGCCCCGCGACCTCGACGCGGCGGAAGAAGACGCGGAGCGCGAAGCGCAGCACGGCCGTGATGACTCGCCTCGCCAAAACCTCTCACACACCTCCCAGCACGAATCGGAAGAGCGGTGGCATTGTACTAAAAATCTTGTGCGCTGAAGCCCCGAAGGGGCGGACGGAAAGTAGCCGGGGGCGAGTGCGAAGCACGACGCCCCCGGTAACGTTGGTTGAAATGTTCCGGCCCCGGAGGGGTCGCGGGCGTTTAGTGTTTCGTCTCGGCGGGCGCTGACTGCACGGTCGGGACGAGCGGCGAGGCCCACTTGCGACTCATGTAGTCGCTCGCGGTGAGGACCATCATGATGGCGAGCCAGAAGATGCCGCTCGCGACGAGCACCCAGATGATGCGCGCGCTGTAGCGGACGTGCATGAAGTAGAGGACGACGAGCGTCGCCTTCGTGACGGCGATTGCGAGCGCGATGGTCGTGTTGATGACCTCGGACTTGAAGTCGATGTTCGCCGCGACGACCGTGAGGACAGTCCCGACCAGCAGCGCGGCGAAGATGACGAAGTAGACCTTCCTTGAGACGATGTGTTCCGACATAGTTTAGTGCCCCGCCGCGAGGTGCGCGCCCAGAAGGTAGAGCAGAGGGAAGAGGAAAATCCAGACGATGTCGACGAAGTGCCAGTAGAGGCCGAAGAGCTCCACCGGCGCGTAGTACTCGGGCGAGTAGCGTTCGCGCCATGCCGCCCAGATGATGGGGATGATAATCGCGATGCCGATAATCATGTGGAGCGCGTGCAGGCCCGTCATCGCGAAGTAAATCCAGTAGAACATCTGGACGTTCTGGAGCGTCGCGCCGTGCGTCGTGAACAGCTCGCGCGTCTCCGGGTCGGTGGGGCTGAACCAGCCGGCGAAAGGTATCAGCCCGTCCTGATACTTGTCGGCGTACTCGAACGCCTTGACGCCGAGGAACGTGAGGCCGAGCACGGCCGTCAGGACAAGGAAGAGCACCTGAGTCTTGCGCGGGCGTCCGGCCTGCGCGGCCCAGACGGCGAGCGCCATCGTCAAAGAGCTACAGATGAGGACGACGGTGTTGAAGCCGCCGAGCACCCAGTTGAGGTGCGAGCTGCCGGCGGCCCACGACTGCGGGTAGAGCGCGCGGTAGATGGCGTAGACCAAAAACAGCCCGCCGAAGAACATCACCTCCTGCACCAGAAAGAGCCACATCCCCAAAGTGGTCGCGGCCTTCTGCTGCTCCATGTTGTCGAAGTGATGCGCGAGGGCCGACTGCGCCGCCTCGTGCTGCGCCGGCGTCGTGTGCACCCCCGCCGTGTCCGCGTGTGTCGCCAACTTCAAACCTCCGGAATCACCTGTTGCCCGTCAAAGGGTTCTCGCCCGCCCTCGGCTGGTCGGGGTTGTCGCCCCCGACCGTCTTGACCTCCTCGATGGGCCGGAACTCGTAAGCCTCCCACGTGACGACCGGCGTCACCTCGAAGTTCTCGGTCGGCGGCGGAGAAGCCGTCCGCCACTCAAGGCCGGTCGCCGGCCACGGGTTCGCCGGCGCGAACTTGCCGTAGCGCATCGACCAGATGAAGTAGACGAGCGGAATCACCATCCCGAAGCCGAGGATGGACGCGCCCGCCGACGACATCACATGCAAGACCTGCCAGAGCGGCGCGTCCAAAGGATAAGCGTGGTAGCGTCGCGGCATCCCCATGTAGCCAAGGAGGAACTGCGGGAAGAACGTCAGATTGAACCCGACGAAGATGACGAGGGCGGAAAACCGCGCCCACGCTTCCGGGTACATGCGCCCCGTAATCTTCGGCCACCAGTTGTGCAAGCCCCCGAGGTAGCCCATCAGCGCGCCGCCGACCATGATGTAGTGAAAGTGCGCGACGACGAAGTAGGTGTCGTGGACGTGAACGTCGAGGCCGAGCGCGGCGAGGAACAGCCCCGTCATCCCGCCGATGACGAACAGCCCGATGAAGAACATCGCGTAGAGCATCGGCGTGTCCCACGAGATCGAGCCTTTGTACATCGTCGCCGTCCAGTTGAAGACCTTGACCGCCGACGGAATCGCCACCGCGTAAGAGACGATTGAGAAGATGAGTCCCGCGTAGATCGACTGCGTCGAGGTGAACATGTGATGGCCCCAGACGAGGAAGCCGAAGACCGCGATGGCGATACTGGAGAAGGCGACGAACGAGTAGCCGAAGATGTTCTTGCGCGAGTGGGTCGCGATCAGTTCCGAGATAATGCCCATCGAGGGCAGAATCATGATGTAGACGGCCGGGTGCGAGTAGAACCAGAAGAGGTGCTGGAAGAGCACCGGGTCGCCGCCGAGCGCCGGGTCGAAGATGCCGATGTGCGCGAGGCGCTCCAAGGCGACGAGCAGCACGGTGATGGCGATGACGGGCGTGCCGAGGACGAAGATGAGACTCGTCGCGTAGTGCGACCAGATGAAGAGCGGCAGGCGGAACCAAGTCATGCCCGGCGCGCGCATCGTGTGGATGGTGACGATGAAGTTTAAGCCCGTCAGAATCGAGGAGAAGCCGTTGACGAAGACGCCGAGGCCCGCGAGCATGACGTAGGTGTTCGAGAACTTCGTCGAGTAGGGCGTGTAGAAAGTCCAGCCCGTGTCGACGCCCCCGGCCATCAGCGCCCACAGCGTCAAAACCCCGCCGGCCATGTAGATGTACCAGCTCAAGAGGTTGAGGCGCGGGAAGGCCAAGTCTTTCGCGCCGATCATGAGCGGAATAAGGAAGTTCCCCAAGACCGCCGGAATCGACGGAATCAGGAAGAAGAAGACCATCAGGATGCCGTGGTGCGTGAAGAGTTTGTTGTAGGTGTGCGACTGGACGAGGTCGCCCGCCGGGGTCAGAAGCTCCATCCGAATCGCCACGGCGTAAGCCCCGCCGAGCACGAAGAAGAAGCTGATGCTCAGCAGGTAGAGCAGCGCGATGCGCTTGTGGTCGAGTGTGAAGAGCCACGACTTGATGCCGTAGTTGGCGTTCAGATAATTGACGTGCGGGAGCTTCGAGCGCCAGTCGGGCGGCGCCGTCATAGTCTTTTGCGGGTTGCTACTGCTCATAAAATTTTCTCGCCGCCTTGCTCTCCCTAGCGGTTACTGTTCGCCGCCGCGCCTCCCGCGCCGCCGCGCGTTCCCGGCGAAGAGTTGTTCGCGGGCGCGCTCCCCTGCCCCGCGTCGCGTCGCGGGTCGGTCGGCGCGAGCGGGTTCGAGCGCAAGGTGTCGGGCGCTCCGCCCGTCGTCGTCTGCGAGCCACCCGACGCTCCCGAAGCCGCGCCGCCCGTCGCTTCGGCGTTCGGGTTGAGCGTGCGCAGGTAGGCGATGAGCTGGAGGATTTGCTCTTCCGACAGTTGCCCCTGATAGGTCGGCATGATTTGCGTGAAGCCCGCGACCGTCTTGGCGCGCGGGTTCAGGATGGACTCGCGTATGTAAGCCTCGTTGGCGACGACCGACGAGCCGTCGTCGAGCTCGACGCGGCTGCCGAAGAGGTTGCGCAAGATAGGCCCGCGCCCCTGCGGCTGATCCTCTTCGACGGCGTGGCACGACGCGCAGCCGCGCTCGCGGAAGACGGCCTGCCCTTGCTCGGCGGGCGAGTCGGTCGCGCCGCCCGCGAGCCACTGCTGGTACTCGCTCGGCTCCATGACGACGACGTGGCCGCCCATCCCCGAGTGATTCGTCCCGCAGTACTCGGCGCAGAAGAGGTAGTAACGTCCGGTCTTCGTCGCCTCGAACCAAGCGTAGGAGTAGCGGCCCGGCACGACGTCGGTCTTGATGCGGAAGGCCGGGACGTAGAAGCTGTGAATCACGTCCTCGGTCGTCATGATGAGCTTGACGCGCGCGCCGACGGGGACGTGCAGCTCGTTTATCTCGCGCTGCCCCTCGCGGTGCTGAAACTTCCACATCCACTGTTTGCCGACGACGTAAATCTCCATCGCCTCTTCGGGCGCGCGGTAGAGCTTGTAGTACACGCTCGCGCCCCACGCGAAGATGCCCATCGAGATGAGGAGCGGGATGATCGTCCAGAGAAGTTCTAATTGAATCGCGCCCGCGCGCGGACGCGGGACTTCCGTGGGCGAGCGCCTCCGGTACTTGACGGCGAAGTAGACGATTAAGACCGAGATGAGCACCGAGAAGAACATCGTCAGCGTGACGAGGAAGAGGTAGAGGGCGTCCACCTCCGGCGCAAAGGTCGAAGCCTGCTCCGGGGCGAACGGGACCCACACCTGCTGCGACAGAACCCTCACCTAGACCGCACCTCCCACGTCAATCTCGTCCTCCCAAGCGGCGTCGCCCCCGCGCCGCCGACGTCGCCCGAGCACGACGACCAGCCCGATGAGGCACACGACCGTCGCGACGCCCGCGACGCGCATGATGTTCATCACGACGGGGCCGTACTTGCCGGTCGCCGGGTCGTAGTGGTAGCAGTAGAGCACGAGCTGGTCGACGGCCGAGCCGACCTTCCCCGAAGACGCCTCCACGATGGCGAGGCGCACGTCCTTCGGCGAATACTCGACGCCGTAGAAGTAGTGCGAAAGTTTGCCCTCGGGCGTCGCGACCATGATGGCCGAGGCGTGCGCGAACTGCTCTGACTTCTCGTCCCACACGTAGTTAAAGCCGACGGCCCGCGTCAGGCTGTCTATCGACTCTTGCGAGCCGGTCAGGAAGTGCCAGCCCTCGGCCGCGCCCTCGCGCTTGTAGCGGCGGAGGTACGTCTGCTTCTTCGCGGCGGCGAGCGGCGGCAGTTCGCGCGCGTCGAAGCTGACGGTGACGACCTCGAACTCCTTGCCGGTCGTAAACGACATCGCCATGAGCGTCCCCGTCAGGGAGTTGAGAATCTCGTTGCAGAGCATCGGGCACTCGTAGTAGACGAGCGAGAGAAGGACGGGCCGCCCCTTCTTGAAGTATTCGCCGAGACGCACCTCGCGCCCCGACTCGTCGCGGAAGACCGCGTCGAGCGGGACTTGCTCGCCGAGCCGCTGCTCGATGGTGACCGTCTTCAGAACCTCCGGCGTCCCGCCGACCGGCATGCTGCTCTGCGGCGGGCGGCCGTACTGCGCGCTCGTCGGGGCGGCGAGGCACAGAAGGCAGAAGGCGAAAGTAAAAAGGCACAGGGCAGCGCGCCGCAGTCGGCGCGCTGCGTCTCGCGCCGCGCCCGAAGCGCGCCCTTTCGCCTTTTGCCTTTTTACTTCTTCCTTCATCCTTGCCTTCATTGATTCCTTCTCTCCGTCGTCCTTCCGGAACTCGACGCGGCGGGCGTCTCTTCGTCCCGCGTCGGCGGCGCGGGCTGTTGGCCCTGTGTTCCTTGTTGCTGCGCGCCCTGCGTCTTCGCTCGCTGGCGTTCGAGGTACATCTCCTTCGCGCGCTCGATGGGGATGCGCACCGTGCCCGCCGACTGGTCGGCCCAGCCGTAGCTCCGAAGCTCCGTCTCCCAGTTCTCGCGCACTACGTTTAGCTCCGCCTGCGGCTCCTTGAGCTGCAAATCGCGGCGCGGGCCGCCCGGCACTTCGACGCCGAAGCCGGGCGCGGCCTGTAGGCGCGGCTCGGGCGGCAGCGTCTCCGCGCCGCGTCGCGCGAGCGGCGAAGGACGGCGCTCCGACTGCTGCGCCCTGCGCTCGAAGAAGTTGAAGAGCAGGAGCATCGCGATGCAGATGACGACGCCGAAGATGAAGAGCGCGACGACGAACTTCGCTATCGGCCCGACCGCGACGTCCGACTCCTCGTGCGCCACGTCCGTGTTCCTGATGTAGGACACGTCGGGCGTCATGTGTATGTCGTCGTATCTTCCGCGCTTGCCGCCTGCCATAAACTGTTTCTCCGAACCTAACGCCTAACGCCTCTTACTTTCACCCTCGAACGCCTCTTGAACTTTTGCCTTTTACCTTTTTCCTTTTGCCTTCCTCAATGGTGCGCCGTCGCCGCGAGGGCCTTCTCAAGGTCGGGCGCGCCGAGAGGCAGAAGAGGTCGCCGCCTCAACTCGCGCAGGAAGAACCAGAGCCAGATGCCGCCGACTCCGGCGGTCGCCAAGGCCATCGTCAAAAAGTCGCGTAAAGGTATCCCGGCGGCCGCGCCCTCGTGCCCGCCCTGCTGCGAGGCCGGGGCGAACATGAAGATTAAGTCCACGACGCGCATGAGGAGCATCAGTATCGCGACGCGCCGAAGCCCCCCGCCCCGCCGCTTGCGCCCGCGCGAAAGCAGCAGAACGAACGGGAGCGCGAAGTGGAAGAGGATGAGCGCGAGTCCGACGAACTGCCAGCCGCCTTTGAGACGCCGCAAGTAAAACTGCGTCTCCTCCGGCAAGTTCCCCGCCCAGATGATGAGGAACTGCGAGAAGGCGAAGTAGGCGAAGAGCATGACCATCGCCAAAAGCAATTTGCCGAGGTCGTGCAGGTGCGACGGCTGATAGACGTCGCGCAGATGTTCGCGCTCCGAGAGCATCACGACGATGGTGATGGCGAAGGCCAGCGCCGAGAGTCCCCACCCGGCCATCGCGATGAGGCCGTAGATGGTCGAGAACCAATGAGGCTCAAGGCTCATGCCCCAGTCGATGGCGGCGAACGTCGAGGTCAGGCCGAAGAGAAGGATGCCGGGCGCGCTCACGTCCTGCATCAAGCGTCGCACGCGCGGGTCGCCCGTCGTGTCCTGCTGGGCCGACCACTTGTTCATCAGATAGGTGAACAGTCCCCAGATGGCGAAGTAGAAGACAGCGCGGACGATGAAGAACGGGATGTTGAGATACTTGCTCTTGTGCCGGAGCGCGGCGTCCGTAGCGACCGCCTCGCGGTTCGTCCACTCGTAGAGCGCGTGGCCGTGGTCGTGTACGAAGAGCGCGACGACGACGGGCAGGAAGAGGACGAAGACGACCGGAAGCGTGCGCGTCGCGGCCTCGAAGACGCGGCGCGTGACGAGTCCCCACGCGCCGCCCGTCAGGTGTCCGAGCATGAGCCACGCGAGGCTGCCGACGGCGAGGCCGCAGACGAAGAAGAAGCCGACGAGGTAGGCGCGGAAGAACTCGACGATGCCGCCCGCCAGAAGCGAGACGACGAGCGCGAGCGCAAGTCCGACAGCGCCGACGAAGAGCGCGCGCGTCGCGTAAGTCCCGAGGCCCTCGGGCGCTTGGTAGTTGGTGGTGGTCGCGGCGTCCGCCATCAGTGGTCGTCACCTCCCGGCCTCGCGCCCTGCGTCTGCGTGCCGCCCTGCTGCCCTTGTCCCGCGCCGCCCGTGAAACGCCCGCGCTCCGCGTCGGGCACGTCCGCGACCGACCCGCGCCGCGAGAGTTGCAGCGCGCGTATGTAGGCGATGATTGCCCAACGGTCTTTGGGCGGGATGGATTCGTTGTAGGAGTACATCGCGCCGAAGCCGTTCGTGATGACGTCGAAGAAGTGTGCGGCCGACGCCTGCCCCTCCTGCAAACGGTCGTCGTGGAACGAGGGCGGCTTCTGGAAGCCGCGCCGCACGATCATGCCGTCGCCCTGACCCGTCAGCCCGTGGCACGCCGAGCAGAAGTTGTTGAAGCGATCCTGCCCGCGCGTCAGAAGCTCGGCCGTCACGGGCACGGGGAACACGTCCGGCCCGCCCTGCGCGGCCGACGTGGAAGTAGTGGACGCCCCGCCCGCGTTGCCCGGCGTGGCCGCGCCCGCGCCGCCCGTGTTCGGCCCGCCCGTCGTCAGGGCTTGCGCGCCGACGCCTTGCTGCTGCCCCGCACTCGATTGCATGACGCCGCCGCCCTTGCCCGTGTAGAAGTAGTCGGTCTGACTGTCGACGTAAGGCTGACCCGGTGCTTGGCGCGGGACTGTGCCCTCGACGAGCGGGCGCGACGACTGCCCGTCGGCCAGAATCACGCGGTCACTCGGCTCGTAAGCCTCGTAGCGCGGCTGATCCTGCATGTCCATCCGGCAGGAGGAAAGGAAAAAGACAAAAGGTAAAAGGCAAAAGGTCAAGACCCTTCGGGCCGAAGAGAAGCGCACACGACGCGCGGCGGAGCGCGCCGCGCACGCGCCACGCCCTTTTGCCTTTTGCCTTTTGCCTTTTGTCTTCACCTTTGCCTTCATCTCAGTGATCCACATCGCTCACCTCGCGCGCGCCGAGCCCCTGTAGGAACAGGCGCGTCTTCTCGCGGTCGAACTTCGGGTCGGTCGCCTCGACCAGTAGGAAGAAGCGGTCGCGCGAGGCGAGCGCGAAGTTCGGCGTGTTGAAGACCGGGTGGTACGGCTCGGGCAGACCGTTGAGTGCGAGCATCCCGAAGACGGCCGCGAGCGCCGCGCCCAAAACTGTCGTCTCAAACGTAATCGGCACGAACGCGGGCCAACTGAACAGAGGTTTCCCGCCGACGTTCAAGGGGTAGTCGATGACGTGCGTCCAGTACTGCAAGAGGAAGCCGCCGAGACAGCCGACGATGCCGCCGATGAGGACGATGAGCGGCATCTTCGTCGAGTGGACGCCGATGGCCTCCGACAGGGCCTCAATCGGGTAGGGCGAGTAGGCGTCGATTCGACGGTAGCCCTCCTCGTGGACGCGGTTGGCGGCCGCGACCACGTCGTTCGGGTTGTCGAACTCGGCCATCACCCCGTAGATGGGCGGCCGCGCCTGCTTCTTGATCATGCCGCCTTCTCCTCGTCAAGCTGGGCCTCGGGCACGAGCGTCCGCATCTCGAAGATGGAGATGACGGGGAGGAAACGCAGGAACAGAAACATCAGGAAGAAGAAGAACCCGATGGTGCCGAAAAACATCGTGAAGTCGAAAAGCGTCGGCCGGTACATCCCCCACGAAGAGGTCAAAAAGTCTCTGTGCAGACTAATCGGGATGATGACGAAACGCTCCAACCACATGCCGACGTTGACGAACATGGCGATGGCGAAGAGCGCGACGTTACTGTGGCGTATGCGTCGGCTCCAGACGAGCTGCGGGACGACGACGTTGCAGACGATGAGCGCCCAGTAGTAGAAGGCGTAGGGGCCGAAGAAGCGGTTGCGAATCATGAACTCTTCATACGTGTTCGCGCTGTACCACGCCATGAAGGTCTCCATCATGTAGCCGTAGGCGACGATGAGGCCCGTCGCGAGCATCACCTTCGCGGCGTTGCGTATGTGGCGCTCGGTGATGAAGTCTTCGAGTCCGTAAATCTTCCTCAAAGGAATGATGAGCGTCAGAACCATCGCGAAGCCCGCGTAAATCGCGCCCGCGACGAAGTAGGGCGGGAAGATGGTCGCGTGCCAGCCCGGTATGACGCCGACGGCGAAGTCGAAGCTGACGATGGTGTGGACGGAGAGCACGAGCGGCGTCGAGAGTCCGGCCAAGAGAAGATAAGTCGCCTCGTAGCGCGCCCAGTGTCGCGCGCTCCCGCGCCACCCCAACGCCGCCATCCCGTAGACGATGCGCCCGAACTTCGAGCGCGCGCGGTCGCGCAAGGTTGCGAGGTCGGGGATGAGTCCGGTGTACCAGAAGAGCGCCGACACGGTCGCGTACGTCGAGATGGCGAAGACGTCCCACATCAAGGGGCTGCGGAACTGCGGCCACATGCCCATCGTGTTCGGGTACGGGAACATCCAGTAGGCGAGCCAAGGGCGTCCGGTGTGAAGGAGCGGAAAGAGTCCGGCGCAGGCAACGGCGAAGAGCGTCATCGCCTCTGCGAAGCGGTTAATCGAAGTGCGCCACTCCTGACGCAGGAGCAGAAGGATTGCCGAGATGAGCGTCCCGGCGTGGCCGATGCCGATCCACCAGACGAAGTTGATGATGTCGAAGCCCCACCCGACGGGCTGGTTGTTGCCCCAGATGCCGATGCCGTTGAGGAGCAGCCAGAGAATCGTCCCCATCATCATCCCCGTAATCATGAAGGAGATGCCGAAGCCGATGAACCATCCCAAAGGCGTGCGCCTGCGCAGCACGATGGCGCTAATCTTGTCCGTGACCGTCCCGAAGGTGTGGCCCGGCTCGATCACGACCGGCGTCGTGTGGATGCGTACATCGTCGTGCGGGTTATCAACTCTCGACATAAGTCGTTTACGCCTCCGAGAGCGCCGGGTTCGGGTTGCGCACCGCCGCCAGATAGGTCGTGCGGGGGCGCGTGTTCAGCTCGGCCAGCAACCCGTAGTTGCGCGGCTCGTGCTGCATCTTCGTGACTTTGGCTTCGGGGTCGCCGAGGTTGCCGAAGACGATGGCCTCGGTCGGGCACGCGGCCTGACACGCGGTCACTATCTCGCCGTCGCGGACGAGTCGCTCTTCCTTCTCCGCCTCTATCTTCGCGTACTCGATGCGCTGCACACAGAAGGTGCATTTCTCCATCACGCCGCGCGAGCGCACCGTGACCTCCGGGTTTCTGACCATCTTCAAAGACGGCGTGTCCCAGTCCTGATAGAGCAGGAAGTTGAAGCGGCGCACCTTGTAGGGGCAGTTGTTGGCGCAGTAGCGCGTGCCGACGCAGCGGTTGTAGACCATGTCGTTGAGGCCCTCGCTGCTGTGGACGGTCGCGTGGACGGGGCAGACCGGCTCGCACGGCGCATTCTCGCAGTGCATGCACGGGACGGGCATGAAGTGGACGCTCTCGGGATTGGCGGCCGCGCCGCGGAAGTAGGCGTCGATTCTCAGCCAGTGCATCTCGCGCGAGCGCGCGACCTGCTCCTTGCCGACGACCGGGATGTTGTTCTCGGCCTGACAGGCGACGACGCAGGCGTTGCAGCCGACGCACGTGCCGAGGTCAATCGCCATCCCCCAACGGTAGCCGCGCGTGCCGTCCTCGCCGCTCGCGAGTTTGTCCGGCTCGGTGTACATCGTCTCGGCGTCAGTCCCCTCGCGGCTCGGCGCGCCGGGGTGCGGCTCGACGTACATCGAACCCAACGCCTCGCCCTCGGCCGCGTGTACTCCGGGCGGGTGCATCTCGGGGTGGTGCTTGTAATCCTCGAACGAGCCGGAGCGGACGATGTCGCGCCCCTCCATGCGGAAATGTATCTGCGTGGTGGCGAGTTGGAACTGCTCGCCGATGGCGGCGACTTCGAGGCCCGCGCCCTGCCACATGGCGTCGGAGGCGCGCAGCTCGTAGGCGTTGAAGCCGACGGGGTTGTCGCGGTTGCCGCCGACGCGGCCGGAGCGCCAGCGACCGTAGCCGAGATGAACCGTGATGACGCCATCGGGCTGTCCGGGCACGATGAGCGCGGGCGCTTTGACGATGCGCCCCTTGTAGCGCAACTCCAAAACGTCGGCGATGAGTTCGCCGCCCTTCGCCGTGAAGCGGTTGACGCGCGAGGGCGCGGGTTCGACGAGCGCGCCGTCGGGCGCGACGCCCAAGTTCAGGCGCTCGGCCGTCGCGGGGCTGACGATGGCGGCGTTGTCCCACGTCAACTTCGTCAGAGGCTTCGGCAACTCCTGAAGCCAGCCGTTGTTCGCGAAGCGCCCGTCGTAGACGCAAGGGTCGGCGCGGAAGACTATCTCGAAGGTGTTCGGGGCGGCGGCCGTTTGGAAAGCGCCGCGCTGTCCCGCCGGGTCGGTCACGAAGTCGGCGCGCACGGAGACGCTTCTCTCCTGCGCCGTCGTCCCCGGCACGACGCCGTCGTGTAAGGCTTTGCGCCACGCGCGCTCGAAGGCTTCGGACGGAGTGGACACGGGCGCGGCGGCGGCGGCTGCCGTCTGCGAAGGCGGAGCGACGCCCGTCTGCGAAGTCGTCGGAGGCGGCGGCTGTTGCGGCGGCGGAGAGCCGGGGGCTTGCGCGGTCGCCGTTTGCTGCCGTCCGGCCGTCGCGGCGAGAAGCAGAGGGTTCGCCGGAAGCGACACTGCTGCGGACGCGCCGCCGAGTCGCGTCTGCCAAAACTCGCGAACGATGTCGTAGCCCGTGCGGTCGGGTCGCTCGCTGAAGGCGGCGAGGAATTCGTGCGCGCTCTTGCCGTTGTAGAGCGGCGCGATGAGCGGCTGAATGATGGAGACCGTGCCGTCGTAGGCGCGCGTGTCGCCCCACGCTTCGAGGAAGTGCGCCTCGGGCACGTGCCAGTGGCAAAGCTCGGAAGTCTCGTCCTCGTAGAGCGACAGATGCACGCGCAGCCCGTCGCGCTCGCCCTCCGGCGTCCGCACCTTGATGCGCGCGAGCCGGTCGGCGTCGAGCTTCAAATCGACCGGCGTGTCGTAGACCGGATTGCCGCCCATGACGACGAGCAGCTCGACCTGTCCGCCGTCAATCGCCTCGACCAGCTCGCGCAAGGAGGCGACGTGGTCGGCGGGCGCGGCCTCGACCGGCGCGGTGTAGACGACCGTCTGGCCGACGTTGCCGAGCGCCGAGTTCATCGCGTGCGCGAGCGCGTGGACGAACGCGGGCTGCTCGTCGCCCGCGATGACGATGGAGCGTCCCGCGTGCGCCTTCAAATCCGCGACGACCGCCTCGATGAACTTCGTCTGCTCGGGCGCGAGTCCTAAGCCTACGCCGCCGGCCGTCTGCGTGACGCCCGACCCGGCCGCGAGCGCGCGCGCGAGTTGCTCCATCTCGCCGGGCCGCACAGAGAGGCGGTGGTCGGCGACCATCCCCGTGTTCGTCGGCGTCGTCTCGACGGCGTAGAGGCGATTGATTTCGCCCGTCATCCCTTCGCGCACGCGGCGGCGGTTTGCGAAGTCGCGCGCGTAGCGCAGGGAGGCCGGGCCGCAGGAGAGGAAGTCAGAGTCGAGCGAGAGAATCCGGTCGGCGCGGTCGAAGCGGTAGACCGTGCCCGCGAAGTCGCCGAAGGCGAGACGCGCGCCCGCCGCCGCGTTCGCGCCCGCCGCCTCCCACTGATGCACGCGCGCGCGCGGGAAGCGGCGCAACACCTCCTCGAACTGCGCGGCGAGCGTGGGCGAAAGGATTGTCTGGGTCAGGAAGCGAAGCCCCGCGCCGCCGGTTTCGAGTTGGCGGACGAGCGCGGTGTTCACGTCGGCGAGGAAGGCCGTGTAGGAACGCACCTCGCCTCGGTTGACGACGGTCTGCGAGCGGTCGGGGTCGTAGAGTGTTAAGACCGAGGCTTGCGCGAAGACGTCCGTGCCGCCGCCCGAGGCCGGGTGGTCGGGGTTGCCCTCGACCTTCGTCGGCCGCCCCATGTTGCTGCGCGCGAGCAGACCCATCGCCCCGCCCGGCGCGGGCATCGCGGTGGCGAAGAAGAGGGGCTTTCCGGGGACGAGTCCTTCGGGCTGCTGGACGTAGGGGACGATGGTTTCGGGCGGTTGGTAGGAGCAGCCCGAGAGTCCGGCGAGCGCGAGCGACGCGCCCATCAGTTTCAGGAAGGTGCGGCGGTCGGTCGAGTCGTCCCACTCCGAGGCGTGCTGCGGGAACTCGCGGTGCAGAAGCTCCTCGAACTCCTCCGAGTCGGCCAGCTCTTCGAGACTCTGCCAGTACTCGCGCCCGCGCTTCGACTCAAGACGCTTGCGTACTTCGTCCGCGCGCCGGGGGCGGCGAATCTTGTAGAGCTCGGGGAGAGTGTCTTTGATGTGCATCGAAGCTTATCCGTGCGGAAACCCTCACCTGTGACAGGTCGAACAGCTCGTGATGGTGGCCGCGTCGCGCACGCGGTGCTTCTTGACGAGCTCGCGCGCGGCGGCGAGTCGCGACTCCGAAAGGTTCTCGCCGAGCTGGTTGTAGGGCGCGGCCTTCACCTTCGCGTCTTCGTCGGCCACGATGTTCCACCCCATGTTGTAAATCTGCTCCTTCGGCCGGAGGAAACGCTCCGGCTCGCGGTGGCACTCAAGACACCACTCCATCTGCAAAGAGGCGGCCTGATAGACGGCCGGCATGTCGTCGACGCGCCCGTGGCACGAGGCGCACCCGACGCCCTTCGAGACGTGGATGCTGTGGTTGAAGTAAACGTAGTCGGGCAGGTCGTGGACGCGCGTCCACTCGATAGGCTTCTTGTCGTTGAAGCTCGTGCGGACGGTCGCAAGATACGGGCTGTCCGACCAGATTTGCGAGTGGCAGTTCATGCAGGTCTTCGTCGAAGGCATCCCGGCCGAGGCCGAAGTCTCGACCGACGTGTGGCAGTAGACACAACTGATGCCGTCGTCGCCGACGTGGTGCTTGTGCGAGAACTGGACGGGCTGCTGGCGCTCGATGAACTGGCCGGTGTTGTAGCTGGAGCGGTTGACTTCGGCGAGCACCCAGACGGCGAAGCCGAGAATGAACAGCCCGCCGAAGATGGAGAGCTTCGCGAGCGTGTTGGTGCTGTGGTGGAAGATCTGCATCCTGTCACCTGAGCCGCCGCCGCGGCCCGCCGCACACGCGGGGGCGAGACCTTGCCCCGTTAAGTAGACGGGTGCGATGCGTGGGTTATCGCCGAGTCTTTCGCCTTAGCACGAAGCGCCGAAACCGCGCGGGTCTTCTGCTAACTCACCTTGGAACTGCTTTTGGGTGTCCTAGTGATACTACTTTTTCGCCGGATGGGCAAGCGCGACGTTAAACTTTTCGCTATGAATAATGTGCGACGAACTACGTTAGCGGTTCTTATCAGGCGGCGGGCGGGTTCGTCCGTCTGCGCGGGGCGGCCCCGAGGGTTTTTTCGGGCTCTCCGTCTACGGCGCTTGGCGGGCGGACGGGCCGCGCGTTAAAAGCGCGAGCGTGGGATTACTTTTGCGCCGCCAGACGAAGCCGTCGAGGACGTAGTGCGTGAGTTGCGGGAGCGCGAGCAAGGGGATGAGGACGACGTTTAAGCTCGACGT
>DASUNL010000509.1:0-11337 GCA_036277175.1 Pyrinomonadaceae bacterium
CACCGGCGGAGGCTCTTCGCAAGGCACTGTGACTTTGACCGGCAACGCGCCGACGGGCGGGGCGACCGTCTCGCTCGCCAGCTCGAACACGACGGCCGCCACCGTCCCGGCCTCCGTCACCGTCGCGGCCGGGACGAACCGCGCGACCTTCACCGTCGCGACGCGCACGGTCGGCGCGTCTACGTCCGTCACCGTCTCGGCCTCTTACGGCGGCGTCGGGCGCACGGCGACGCTCACGGTTCAGCCCGCCGCGCCTCCGCCTCCACCGCCTCCCGCCGACTCGCTCTCGACGCTCACGCTCAGCCCGACGAGCGTCGCGGGCGGCGGCACTTCGCGGGGGACTGTGACACTGACGAGCGCCGCGCCGTCGGGCGGCGCGGTCGTCTCGCTGACGAGCTCAAACGCGGGCGCGGCCTCCGTGCCGTCGAGCGTGACGGTCGCGGCGGGCGCGACCAGCGCGTCCTTCACCGTGACGACCGCGCGCGTGTCGGCGACGACGAGCGTCAACGTCTCGGCCTCTTACGGCGGCGCGACGCGGACGGCCTCGCTCTCGGTGACGGCCTCGGCCTCGACCGACACGGTCGGGATTCAGGCGGCCGAGTACGAGTCGTCGAAGCGCGAGTTGCGCGTCGAGGCATCGAGCAACAATTCGGGCGCGGTGCTGCGCTGCTACGTCACCTCGACGGGCGCGCTCATCGGCACGCTCACCAACGAGGGCGGCGGGCGCTACCGCGCGCAGTTCTCCGTCTCCTCTAACCCGCAGAACATCACCGTCCGCAGCAGCCTCGGCGGCTCGGCCTCGCGCAGCGTGACGGTCAAGTAGAGAAGGAAGGCAAGAAGGAAGGCAAAAGGTAAAAGGCAAGAGTGAAGACGGGCGGCGCGCTGTCTGTCTTCACTCTTGCCTTTCGCCTTTTGCCTTTTTACTTTTGCCTCTTGCTTTCGCCGTGGCCCGGTTCTTGTTTATGCTGCGCGCGCCTTTATCTCGGAAGACGGGCGGGTCGCGTCGTCCGCGCGCGGTCGGCGCGGACGTTTAAGGTAGCGGTTCGATAGGTTTACGAGTCGCGGCGCGCTGGTCTGGGGAGTTGAAAGGCAAGGGGTGTCGGCAAGATGGCGACGGCTGAAGTTGCAGTCCAACAGAACACGGCGGCGCTGGTCGCGGCCGGAACCGCTACACGCGCGCCCGTCTCTTCTATCACGAAGGGGCGCGCGCGCTGGTGGCGTCGGTGCGGCTCGAAGCGGCGCGGCTTCTGGTACGAGACGAGGGACGGGCGGCGTTTGACGGACGAAGAGGCGCTCGAAAGAATCCGCGCGCTCGCCGTCCCGCCCGCGTGGCGCGAGGTGTTGATTAGCCCGCGCCCGAAGAGCGCGCTTCAGGCCATCGGCCTCGACGCGGCGGGCCGCGTCCAGCGCATCTACCACCCTTCGTTCGCCGCGCGCGGCCAGCGACGCAAGTACGAAAAGATTATCCGCTTCGGCGAGCGTCTGCCCGCGCTCCGCCGCCGCTTAAATGAAGACATCGCGCGCCCTGACCTCGCGCGCGAGCGCGTGCTGGCCGTCGTCGTCCGTCTGATGGGCGACCTCTTCTTCCGCGTCGGGAGCGAGGAGAGCGTCCGCCGCTACCGCACCTACGGCGTGACGACCCTGCGCAACCGCCACCTCGAAATCAAACGCGGCGGCCAACTCGTCTTCAGCTTCACGGGCAAGCACCACATCAAGCACCGGCGCATCCTCGTCGACGAGGAGCTGGCCGCGCTCATGCAAGACATCAAGGCACTCGGCGGCGCGCGCCTCTTCGAGTACGTCGCCGAGGACGGGCGCGTGCGCGCCGTCACGCCGCGCGACGTGAACGACTACATCAAGGCGGCCGTAGGCGAGGAGTTTTCGGCCAAGGATTTTCGGACGTGGGGCGGGACGCTACTCGCGGCGGTCGAGTTGGCGGAGCTGGGCGAGTGCGAGGACGAGCGCGCGGCGAAGTCGAACGTCTTGCGGGCCATGCGCCGGGTCGCCGAGCATCTGGGCAACACGCCGACGGTCTGCCGCTCGTGCTACGTCCACCCGGCCGTCATCGAGAGCTACCTCAAGGGCACGACCATCGAAGAGTTTCGCCCGCGACGCGAGCGCCTACTCCACCACCGTCAGGAGCCCGACTACGACTTGGAAGAGCTGGCCCTCCTCAAACTCCTGCGGGCGAAGAAAGGGTGAAGGCAGCTCAGATTTGAAATCTCGAATTTCAAATCTCACATGTCACCTATTCGGGATTTGAAATCTCGAATCTCACATCTGAGCTGCCTTCACCCTTCCGCCTTCATTCTCTCCTGAGTTGCGGGGTCGGAAATCGCTTGAGCATCTTCCAGAGCAGAATCACGTCGCCGTTCGGCTCGCGGCGTAAGACCTGAAAGGCGACGAGCAGGTCGGACACGCGGTAGTCGACCGTGCGCAGGACGTAGGTGTGGCCGACGACGGCCGGGATGCGCTTGCGGTAGACGAACCAGCCCTGCTGGTAGCCGTCGTGGAGATGCAGTTGAATCTTGCGCGCCTCCGCCTCGGCCGTCGGCGGCACGAACGCGGCGAGGAGCTTCACCGGCCCGGTCTCGGTCGTCGCCTCTTCGAGCGGCATCTCGCCGAGGTCAAAGAGAAACCCGAGGCCCGCGCCGACGGAGAAGGCCGTCAGGCGATTCTGCTCAAGCATGATGTCCGAGCCGTAGCGGTACTCGTGGACGAGGTGCGCGAACGAGTAGAGCGCGCCGCCTTCGCGGACGGACGGACGCCCCTCCTTGCGCTCGCGCGGCATGAGCCGGACGAGTCCCGTGTCGGGCTGCGCGAGCAAGGCGGCGAAGCGCGCCGCGTCCTCCTCGGGGGGCGCGAGCAGGGCCTTGTCCTCCACGCTCAACGGGTCGAACTTGAAGCCCTGCGCGACCTCGAACTTCGCCCGCGCCGTTCTCCGCTCCAAAGACTCGCGCCCACGGTCGAACTCCGTCTCGGCCATTCGCTCGACCTCTTCGAGCTTGAGCCGCATGGCCTTCGCCTCCTGCGTCTCGTAGCTGGCGTGCGTCTGCGCCACGGCCCGCGCGCACGACGCGCCGCAGACGATGGCGACTGAGAGCAACGCCGCCGCGTATCTCTTCATCGGGCCACCTCCTTAACTGTTGAAGCCTTGACGTCCGCGAGGCCGAACTCGGATGCCGAAACCTAGTAATGCTCGCTCGTCTTTTTCGGTTTGCCGCCGCCGCGCTCCCCCCGGCCGCCCTTCTTAAAACGCCGCTTGCCTTTTCGCTCGTCCACGCCCTTGAGCGAGGCGAGCGGCCACAGGCGGTGCTCGACTTCGGCTAACCCCGCGCCCGTGACGGCCTCGATGACTTCCTGCGAGGGCTTGTAGGCGGGCGCGGCCTCGTCCAGAGGTACGCGGCCGTCCGTGTTGACGACGATGCCGGCCTCCCTGTACTCGTCGTCTATGACGCGCTGAGAGAGCGTGCGCGTGGCCTCGCCGCGCGAAAGACGTCGGCCCGCGCCGTGATTGACCGAGTAGCCGCTCAAGACCGCGCCTTCGAGCGGGCGCAGGATGTAGCTCCAATCCTTGTTGCTGCCGGGGATGAGGACGGGGTGTCCCGTCTCCTCCCAGAACGTCCCCCGCAGTCCGGGGTGTCCGGCCGGGAAGGCGCGCGTCGCGCCCTTGCGATGCACCCACACGTCGCCGAACTCCGGGTGCCACTCCCTCTGCACAAGATTGTGGCTAATCTCGTAGATTAGTTCCAAATCCTGACCGAAGACTTCGCGGAACGCCTCCGCGACCTGCTCGAAGATGACGAGGCGGTTGAGTATCGCGTAGTTGCCCCCGGCCGCGACGGCGTTCAAATAGTCGCGGTAGTGGCGCGACTCGGGCGTGAAGTAGCCGAGGTCAATGTCTCTAATCTCCGCGGGCCGCTCCTCGCGCGCCATCTCGAAGTAGTTGGTGGCGAGCCCGTGGCCGAAGCCCCGGCTGCCGGTGTGGACTTGCAGAAAGAGCGTCCCCGTCTGCTCCGAACGCTGCAACTCGATGAAGTGGTTTCCGCCGCCGAGACTGCCCAACTGTTCGAGTCCGCGCTCGGGCCTCCCCTTGCCGCCCCAAGGAATCTGCCAAGAGTCTTCGACCGGGATGCGGTGGCGCTCGGCGCGGCTGCGGTCGAACGACGCGCTGTACTGCTCGACGTAATACTCCGCGCCCCCGCGCACCAAGTTCTGAAACTCCGTCCCCGACAGACGCCCCAGACGCTTACTCTTCCCCCCGAACCCCATGTCCACCCGCTCCATCACCGCCCGGTTAAACGCCAACCTCTTCTCCCCGGTCGCCTCCCCCGCCTCCACCTCCGAACGCGCCGACATCATCCCGCAGTTATGCACGAACACCCCTGCGTCGAGCGCGAAGTTTCCATACCCCGGCACAGTCAAACAATAAACGTCCGCCCTCTCATCAAGCCTCTCGACCGAAACGACCTTGTGATTGTAGCCGTGACGCCAGCGGCGGTGGTTGTGAATGCCGAAGCCCCCCGTCAGTGTCTCGCCGCACGTCTCGCAGATGTGTTGACGGTGAGCCACTTCGGAGGATTTCTGTCTCCCTGCGACGCTGGTGTTGTAGGCGACTAGATATTTCTTCCCGCGTGCGCCGTTGCCCGCGACCGCCGCGCGGAAGTGCTCCGGCCTCGCGGCCATGTAGGCGACGATATTCTTCGTCCCGCGCGCGGCCATGTACGCGCGGCCTTCGGCCGTGCGCGCCTTCTCTGCGAGCGCACGCTTGCGCCGTGCCTCGAACTCTTCCGATTGAAAGTGAGTGAACTTCTCGGCGTGCGCGCGATGATAACGCATGTGGTCGCGGTCGCCCATGAATCGAAGGTTCTCCGGCCGGTTGTCGGAGGGGTTGAAGTTCACGTGATGAATCACCGTCCGCTGCCCGTCGAAAGACGTAATCTCGCCGAGCAACCCGCAACGCGCCATCAACCAATGCACACGCTGGCTCATGCCCGTCGCCGGGTGTTGCACCAACTTGTAGCCGTCCCGGTCGGTGCGGAGGTTGAGGGGCATCAGCGAGGTGTCGGGGCGCAACTCATGCGCTTGGCGGTAACTGCCGTCGCGGAGCATGAACTCGTGGTCGGGCGTGCAGGTAATCTCTCTCCCGTTGTCGAGCGTGATTCTGACGAGCGGCGCGTCCGTGCGGGTCTTCTTCGCCGTCGCTTTCGCGACGACGACCCGATGCGCTTCGGTGATGGAGTAGACGAAAATCTCTTCACCCGACTCGGCAAGTTCGCCAATCGGGTAAGCGTTGCCGTCGGCGGTAGGGATGAGCGTGTCGGCCGTGAAGCAGCCGATGTCGTAGCCGACGGGGCCCATGGCGACTGCGCCGGAGTCGGCGTCGGTGATGAGGACGCAGCCGACGGGGACGCCGTAGCCGTAGTGCGTGTCGGGAGTGATGACGACCATGCGGACGCCGGGGAAGCGCGTGGCATTGACTATCTGGCGATAGAGGATGTCCTCGGTGTCTTTTAAAAGTTGCGGCGTGAGGAAGACGCGGACGGGCGTGTCGCCGGTGTCGTCGGTCTGCAACTCGTAGAAGCCGCGCCCGTCCCAGCGCGCGAGGTGCTTCCAGTTGTGCGCGCACTTGAGCGCGCGGCCCGTGTCCAGAGACTTCGCGTCGGTGTTCTGCTCGCTCATCGGTTTTTCAGTTCCCTCGCCGAAGAATGTAGCGCCTCGGCGACCTCTTCGGCCAGCGCGTCGGGCGTGCGCCCGTCGAAGGCGTTGACGCGCAGGTCTGCGAGACGGTAGACGGGGAGGCGCTCGTCGTAGAGTCGCCGTGCGCTCGCGGCGTCACGCGCGAGTGGGCGCGACGCCGCGCCGCCTTCGCGCTCGATTCTTTGCCAGCACAACTCGAAGGGCGCGTCGAGCCAGACGCTCAGGCAGCCGTGCCGCGCGAGGAGCGCGCGGTTGCGTTCAAGCGTCCAAGTGCCGCCGCCCGCCGCGACGACGCGCGCGCCCTCGTCATCGCCGAGAAGCTCCGCGAGCACGCGCGTCTCCACTTCTCGAAAAGCCTCTTCGCCCTCTTCTTCAATCAACTCGCGCGGCGTCCGGCCCGCGCGCGCGGCGATGCGCTCATCCATGTCGGCCCACGCGCAACCGAGTCGACGCGCAAGCTCTCGCGCCACGTTCGTCTTGCCCGCGCACATGAAGCCGACGATGACGACGCGGCGCGGCGAGCCGGCGACGCGGCGCGACGCCTCGTCACGCATCTCGACGCCTTCGTCCCCGCGCCTCTCTTCGTCTTCGTCTTTCATACGCCTCTTCGTCGTCCCTCATCTCTCCGCGAGCGTTTCGAGCAGACGGAAGAAGCCGGGGAAGGAGACGCCGACGCACTCGCGCGCGCCTTCGACGTAGGTGTCGCCTTCGGCGATGAGCGCGGCGACGGCGAAGGCCATCGCGACGCGGTGGTCGCCGCGCGAACGCACGCGCGTGCCGCGCAAAGCGACAGGCCCGCGGACGCGGAAGCCGTCGGCGAACTCCTCGACCTCCGCGCCCATCGCGCGCAAATTTTCGACGCACGCGGCGATGCGGTCTGACTCCTTCACGCGCAGCTCCGAGGCGTCGCGCACCTCAAGCCCGCCCTCGATTCGTGTCGCGGCGACGGCCAGCACCGGCAGCTCGTCAATCAACTGCGCCACGTCCGCGCCGCCGAGGGAGACGGGCGCGGCGGGCGCGAGTCGGCCCGCGCCGCGCACGCGCACGCGCCCCGACGGCTCGCCGCACTCCTCACGCGCGTCCTCGATGCGTATGTCCGCGCCGAGCGCGCCGAGCACGCCGAGCAGCCGCGTGCGCGTCGGGTTGAGGCCGACGCCTTCGAGTTCCAAGTCCGACCCTTCGAGCAGCGCGGCCGCCGTGATGAGGAACGCGGCCGAAGAGATGTCGCCGGGCACGCGCACGTCGCGCGCGTCGAGCGCGGCCGGGCCTTCGACCGACGCCGCGTAGACGGGAGTCGCAAGCTCTTCGCCGCGCGCGCCGGGGCCGCGCGTCTCGCCCGCCGCGACGCGCGCGCCGAACCAGCGGAGCATGCGCTCGGTGTGGTCGCGCGTCCGCGCGCGCGTCTCGAAGACTTCGGTCAAGCCTTCCGCGCCGAGTCCCGCGAGCAGAATCGCCGACTTGACCTGCGCGCTCGCGACCGGCATCTCGTAGCGTATGGCCCAAAGAGGGCGGTGGCCCTCGATGCACAGGGCCTCGCTCCCCTCCGCGTGCGTCCAGACGCGCGCGCCCATCAAACGGAGCGGCCGGGCGATGCGTGGCATCGGGCGCGCGCGCAAAGAGGCGTCGCCCGTCAACGAGGACGCGAATGGCTGCGCGGCCAGAACGCCCGCGAGCAGGCGCATCGTCGTCCCGGAGTTGCCGCAGTCGAGCGGCGCGTCTGGTTTGACGAAAGACCACTCACCGGGCGCGCCCGCCGCGCCTTCGATGATGAGAGACGCGCTGTTTCGGACGATGCGGACGCCGAGTTGTTCGAGGCACGCGAGCGTCGCCTCGCAGTCGGCGGCCGTCGAGAAGTTTTCGACGCGCGTCCGCCCTCGTGCGAGCGCCGCGATGATGGCCGCGCGGTGCGAAATCGACTTGTCGCCGGGGAGGCTCGCGCGCCCTCGCAGGCGCTTCGCCGGCCGAATCCACATGCGCGAATCTTAACAGAGCCGGGCGTTCAGCACTCAGCACTGAGCGGTCGGCCGAGCCGCGACCCTTCGCCGACAACTGCGACCGCGCCGAGTCTTCCCCGTGGCGAAGGGAGAGGATTTTCTTCGCCGACCATTGTCGGCCGAAAGCTGAATGCTCGGTGCTGACGGCTTTCTTGACACGCGAGCGGCGGGCGTGTTAAACCGTCCAAGCTTCCGGTTAGCATCCCGAGTCTTACACGCGCGCGGCCACGCCACCGAAGTTTTCGGGGCCGTGAGCGGGAGCGCCTTCGAGCCGTGACAGGAGAGACGACCCTGCTGAGATTCCCGAGCCGCGTCGAGGCCATCGCCGACGCGACGGCCGCCGCCGCCGAGGCCGCACGCCGCTCGGGACTGCCCGACGACGCCGTCTTCGGCATCGACATGGCCGTGCGCGAGGCCGTCACCAACGCCGTCGTACACGGCAACCGCCGCGACGTGACGAAGGCCGTCGAGCTTGGGCTGACGCGCGGGGGCGCGTCCTTCGTCGTCACGGTGCGCGACGAGGGCGCGGGCTTCGACCCCTCGTCCGTGCCCGACCCGACCGACCCGCAGAACCTCCTGAAGGGGTCGGGGCGCGGCATCCTCTTCATGCGCACCTTCATGGACGAGGTCACGTGGGAGCGCCACCCCGAAGGCGGCACGGTCGTCCGCATGACGAAGAACCATTAAGAGTTTTCAGTCTTCGGTTTTCAGTTTTCAGCTTTGAGTGGCTGCCGAAGGGCGCGGTTCTCAGATACCGCTCAGGCCGCCAAAGCGAAGAACTGAAAACTGAAAACTCAAAACTGAAAACTGATACTTAAGGAGACTATCCGCAATGGCCGAACTTAACATCCGCGAGCGACAGGCCGGGGACGTGACGATCCTCGACATGGACGGCAAGATCACCATCGGCGAGGGCAGCGTCTCGCTCCGCAGCGCCGTCCAGCGTCTGATGAAGGAGGGCAAGAAGAAAATCCTGCTCAACCTCGCCAACGTCAGCTACGTCGATTCGTCCGGCATCGGCGAGCTGGTGTCGAGCTACACGACCATCACCAACGGGGGCGGGCAGCTCAAGCTCCTCAACCTGACGCAGAAGATTCAGGGCCTGCTCGCGATTACCAAGCTCCTGACCGTCTTCGACTCCTACGACGACGAGGCGTCGGCGCTCAACAGCTTCAAGTAGCGGTGACGGATGACGGGTGACGAGTGACGAGCGGAAGTTTTTTAAACTTGTCACTCGTCACCCGTCACTCGTTACTGCTTCGAGATGTTTCGCGCCGCCTTCCGCCGCCTGCTCGCCATCGACGACCCGCCGGAGCGGACGGCGCTCGCCTTCTCCGTCGGCGTCTTCATAGCCTTCTCGCCCTTCCTCGGACTCCACACCATCATGGCGACCGTCGTCGCCTTCGCCTTCCGCTTCAACAAGGTCGCCATCTACTCCGGCACGTTCGTCAACAACCCCGTCCTGACGCTCGTCCCCATCACCGTCGTCTCCTACGCCTTGGGCGCGTTCGTGACGGGTCGCCCTCTGGCCCTGCCCGCCGAAGGGCTTGAGCTTTTGAGCCGTCCGCGCCCGTTCCACTCGTCCTACTGGGGCGCGCTCGGCGCGCATGCGTGGGACGTCGTCGTGCCGTTCTCGGTCGGCGCGAGCATCCTCTCCGTCGTTTGTTCGCTGGCCACCTATCCTGTAACCTTACACCTCTTGCGCGCACGCATGCGTCGGCGGGCGGCGAAAAATAGTGAGTGAGTGGGCCGCGCCTCGCGGGCATCCGCCGCGCGCCCGCCGAGCATCTCTTACCTTACACGCGACGGCGCGCGCGCCCGGCGCTAACAAAGACTTATGAAAAAGCTTTTTCTCATCCCGGCAATCCTTTTGTGCGCCTGCCCCGAAGCATTCGCCCGTAACAACTCGACGAGTCGAACGGCGGCGACGACGCAGACGCAGCAAAGCCCACAGCCGCGCACGCAACAACAGCAACAGGCGGCGGCCGCGCGCTCGCAGGCGTTCGAGCTTGAAGAGTACGGCGTCGGCATCGAGGCCGACCCGCGTCTGGTCGTGATGATGGCCGCGCTCGACGCCGCCGGCTGGGACCCGACGCCCGAAGGCTCGGAGCCTTCCGTCTTCCGCCAGACCTTGCGCCGCGACCTCGCCTCGCTCGACGCGAACCTGCGACAGCGCATGCAGGAGTTCTACCGCTCGCGCCGACTGCCCGCGCCGGCCACGGCGGCCGAGCAGTCGGCGCGCTACGTCTCTCTGGCCTACACGCTCGGCCCCGCGCCCACGTTCGACGCGCCGCCGCGCACGGACGATTTGCCGTCGGGCGTCCTCGACGTGCTCGACTTCGTCACGCTCCTGCGCGAATTCTACTCGAAGGCCCAGATGGCCGAGCGCCTGCCCGCCTACGTCCGCATGCACAACGCCGAGGGCGAGCGTCTCCGTCAGCCGACGGCGCGGATGCTGCGCGACGTTTTGACTTACATGCGCGTCGAGCCGGTGACGACGGTCGTCGAGTCGGCGACCGCCGAAGACCCCGCGAAGAAGGACGCAAAGAAGTCTGACTCGTCGAAGGGGCGCGTGCGCATGCTGAGCGAGAAGCCGCGACGCTTCCGCATCGTGCCCGACCTGCTCGCCGCGCCCGGCGCGATTAACTTCCGCGTCATACGCGATGACTACTTCGCCATCGTCCCGCAGGGGATAGACCCGGCCGCGTCGGAGCTGCGCCGCGCCTATCTGCAATACCTCGTTGACCCGCTCGTCATACGCTACGGCCGGCAGGTTTCGGCCCGCCGCGACGTGCTCAAACAACTGCTCGCCGATGCGTCGGCCAAAACCAAACGGACGCTCACGCCCGACGTCTTCCTCGCCGTCTCGCGCTCGCTCGTCGCCGCCGCCGACGCGCGCATGGACGAGGCGGCGCGCCTGCGCGCGCTGCAACTGCGGACGAGCGAGCGTCTGCGCACGGCCGCGGACGACGCGGCGCGCGGCGCGATTACGCGCGAGGCCGAGTCGGAGCGCGGGCGCGTCGAGGACGCGAGCGTGGCGCAGTTGGCCGAAGCCTACGAGCGCGGCGGCGTGCTCTCGTTCTACTTCGCCGAACAGCTCAAGGGGCTTGAGACATCGGGCTTCGACCTCTCGAACTTCTTCCCCGACCTGCTCGCCTCGTTCGACCCGGCGCGCGAGGCGCGGCGGCCCGATGACTACGCGGCGGCCGTCAAGCGCACGAGCGAGGCGCGCGAGCGTGCGCGCGACGAGCGCGCGCGTGAAGGCGGGGCGACCGAGGACGCGCGCGGCGCGCTCGTCAAACGTCTGGCCGACGTCGACGACCTGCTCAGACTCAAAGACTACGCGGAGGCCGAGGCGCGTCTGCGCGTGTTGGTGCGCGAGTACCCGCGCGAGCCGCGCGTCTACTTCGCACTCGGACAGGCGGCGAGCCTCTCGGCGCAGGACGCCTACGACGAGGAGTTGCAGGGCCGTCGCCTGACGCTCGCGCTCGACTTCTACCGGCAGACGATTACGGCGGCCGCGACGGACGCGGACGCGGCCATCGTCTCGCGCGCGCACGTCGCGTCGGGGCGCATCCTCGCCTTCCTCGAACGCAAGGAGGAGGCGGCCAAAGAGTTCGACGCGGCCATCGCGCTCGGCGAC
>DASUNL010000510.1:0-3140 GCA_036277175.1 Pyrinomonadaceae bacterium
CCTGCCCGGCGCTGCCCGCGCGTTTTCGATTCCGGCCCGACATAAGACAAAGCGAGGTTCCCCCGCCATGCCTGAAGAGATCAGCCGCCTGCTGCTGAACGGGCACGAGACCATCGTGCAGAAGTGGACGGAGAAGGTGACGGCCGACCGGCGCGTCCGCTCCGACTCCCAACTCACCTACCTCCAACTCGTCGACCACGTCCCGCAAATCGTCGAGGAGCTGCGCCGCGCGCTGACGCGCAACGAGCGGCCCGAAGGGGCGATGCTACAGGAGGGCCGCAATCACGGCCGCCAGCGTTGGCAGCAAGGCTACGAGCTCAAAGAGGTCGTGCGCGAGCTGACTCTCTTGCGCGCCACGCTCATCGAGTTCCTCGACACCTACCGCGGGGCCATCCCCGCGCAGTCGCCCGACCAGATGGTCCAACACTACAACCGCATCGCCGGCTTCATGGACGAGGAGATTTACAAGACGGTCGAAGCCTATCTCGAAGCCCCCGGCGACGCCGCTCCCAACGGCGGCATGCACTAGGTCTACGGAAAAACTTCACGCTTGACTCTGTAGTCGGCTACAGGGTTTACAATGTTCTCATGTCGAGAACGGCGAAACCCAAAGGCGAGACGAGAGAGCTTTCCGGCGGACGCGATTTGCGCATCGGCGAGGTGGCGCGCGAATCCGGCCTGAGTGTCGAGACGCTGCGCTTCTACGAGCGGCGCGGGCTGCTCGGACGGCCGGGCCGCACGCCCTCGGGCTACCGCGTCTACACGCGCGAGGCGGTCGAGCGCCTCGCCTTCATCCGCCGCGCGCAGCTCATCGGATTCTCGCTCGACGAGATTCAGCAAATCCTGAGCGAGCGCGACGAAGGCCGGACGCCCTGCCGCGCCGTGCGCGAGATGGCGCGGCGCAAGTTGGACGAGCTGGACGCGCGCCTGCGCGAGCTGCGCCGCCACCGCAGGGAGCTGTCCGACCTCTTGGACGACTGGGGCGAACGCGAAGACGACCCCGGCCACTTCTGCGGCCTCATCGAGTCGAGCAGCATGAGCGCGGGCGAGTCGGGAGTCGGCACAGACACGCGCTGGCGGCGCGCGCGCGGGAAAGGTGTGAAGCGATGAGCGCGACTGAAAAGATTAACGGGGCGGGCGTTTCGAAGTCGGCGGAGACGACTTCGCGCGCCGAGTTGTCGGTCGAGGGGATGACGTGCGCGGCGTGCGCGCAGAGAATCGAGCGGCGGCTTTCGAAGACCGAGGGCGTCGCGCAAGCGAGCGTCAACTTCGCCACGCGGCGCGCGAGCGTCGAGTACGACCCGCGACGCACCGACGAGCAAAAACTCACGGGCGAGGTCGAGTCAATCGGCTTCCGCGTCGTCGCGCCCGAAGAGGCCGCGAGCGGCGAATCGGACAGGCGCGAGCAGAAGAGCTTGCGCCGCCGCTTCATCGTCTCGGCCGCGCTCTCGCTCCCCGTCCTCGTCATCGCCATGTCGCACGGCCGCATCGAAATCTTCAACGGCCCTTGGTCGAACTGGCTGCAACTCGCGCTCGCCGCGCCCGTCGTCATGTACGGCGGCGCGCCCTTCTTTCGCGGAGCTTGGTCGGCCCTGCGCCACCGCTCGGCCGACATGAACACGCTCATCGCCGTCGGCACGGGCGCGGCCTTCGTCTACTCAGTCGTCGCCACGGTCGCGCCCAGACTCGTCGCCGTCGGCACGCACGCCGCCGATGCGTCCGCACACGCGGCGGACGCGGTCGCGCACGCAGCGCCGATGCCGCCCGTCTACTTCGAGGCGGCGGCCGTCATCATCACGCTCATCCTCTTGGGCCGCCTGCTCGAAGCGGGCGCGCGCGGGCGCACCTCGGCGGCGATACGCGGACTGATGGGGATGCAGGCGCGCACGGCGCGCGTCGTCGCGGCGGACGGCTCGACGTTTGACCGCGCGATTGAAGAGGTCGTGCCCGGCGATGTGATTCTGGTGCGGCCCGGCGAGCGGATTCCGACCGACGGCGTCGTGACCGAAGGCGAGTCGGCAGTTGACGAGTCTATCTTGACGGGCGAGAGCATGCCGGTCGAGAAGCGCGCGGGCGACGAGGTGGTCGGCGCGTCGATTAACAAGACGGGCAGCTTCCGCTTCCGCGCGACGCGCGTCGGGAGCGACACGGTGCTTCGTCAAATCGTGCGGATGGTTGAGGAGGCGCAGGGGCGTCGCGCGCCGGTCGCGCGCCTCGCCGACCGCGTGAGCGGCGTCTTCACGCCCGTCGTCATCATCATCGCCGTCGTCACCTTCGTCGCGTGGTTCATCCTCGCGCCCGAGGAGACGCGGCTTTCGACGGCGCTCGTCAACTTCGTCTCCGTCCTCATCATCGCGTGCCCGTGCGCTTTGGGCCTCGCGACGCCGACGGCCGTGATGGTCGGGACGGGGCGCGGCGCTTCTCTGGGCGTCCTCATACGCGGCGGCGAGGCGCTCGAAGCGGCGCAGAAGATTGACACGGTCGTCCTCGACAAAACGGGCACGGTGACGACCGGACGACCCGAAGCGACCGACGTCGTCGCGGCCGAAGGCTTCGCGCCCGAAGAGCTTCTGCGGCTCGCCGCCTCGGCCGAGAGCGCGAGCGAGCACCCCTTGGGCGAAGCGGTCGTCCGTCTCGCCGCGAGTAAGAATTTAAGCACGAGCGCGCCCGCGCGTTTCCGTGCGCTCGCCGGCCACGGCGTCGAGGCCGAGGTCGAGTCGCGCAGCGTGCTCGTCGGGAGTCGCAGACTGATGCGCGAGCGCGGCGTCGCGGGGTTTGATTCGGAGACGTCGGCGTCAAAGCTTGAAGCGAGCGCGTCGAAGCTTGAAGCGAGCGTGTCGGAAGTTGAAGCGAGCGCGGAGGAACTCGATGCGCGCGTCGTGGAGCTTGATGTGCGCGCCGCCGAGTTGCTTGATGCGAGAGCGGCGGAGTTGTCGGCCGAGGGGAAGACGCCCGTCTACGTCGCGGTCGATGGACGCGCGGCGGGCCTCTTCGCCGTCGCCGACGCGGTGAAGCCCGAGGCGCGCGAGGCCGTCGCGTCGCTCAGACGTTTGGGCGTCGACGTGTGGATGATGTCGGGCGACAACCGTCGGACGGCCCGCGCGGTCGCGCGCGAGGTGGGCATCGAGGAAGTGCTCGCC
>DASUNL010000511.1:0-2300 GCA_036277175.1 Pyrinomonadaceae bacterium
GCCCATCGTCATCGCCGTCTGCGCCGTGCTCTTAGTCGTCGGCGTCCTCGGCGCGTGGCTCGCGCTTCGGTTCGCGGGTAGGTTCGGGACGGGCGGCGAGTCGAGCGTGCCGGCCGAAGCGCCCTCTTCGGACGCGCGCGCGCAGGCCGTGGAGAAACTCACAGAGGCCGAGAGCCTGCTCGCGGCGGGCGACCTGAGCGGCGCGATTGAGCGCCTGCGCGAGGCCGTGCGACTCGACCCGACGAACGCGCGCGCCCACCGCCGTCTCGGCGACGTTTTGCTTGAGACGGGCGACCGTCGCGGCGGCATCGAAGAGCTGCGGGCCGCGACGCAGTACGAGCCGAACGACTTCACGACGTGGCGCGCCTTGGCCGCCGCGCAGTTGGCCGAAGGGTTGCCGGCCGACGCCGTCGAGAGCTACCGGCGTCTGCTCGAACTCACGGGCGAGTCTGACCCGACCGACCAACTGGCCTTCGCCGACTCGCTGCGTCTCGCGGGCCGTGCGGACGAAGCGCGCGCCGTCTACCAGAGGCTCTCTACGAACGCGCCGGAGGAGGTGGCGGCGGCCGCGCGCCAGCACCTCGCCGAGTTGGGTTCGACGCAGCCCACTCCCACGCCGCAGCCGACGCGCGAGGTGCGCCCCGGCGAGGAGCAGCCCGAAATCGCTTCGACCGCGAACGCGAACACCGCGACCGTCGCGACGCAGCCGACGCCTTTGCCCGCACCGACCGCCGCCGCGACGCCTCCGCCTCCGGCAGCCTCTTCGCCCGCCGAGCGATACCAGCGCGGGCGCGAGCTGTGGGGTGCGAACCGAGGCGCGGCGATGACGGAATTCTTGGCGGCTGCGCGCGGCGGCGTCACCGACGCCAACTACTACCTCGGCCTCAATCTCGTCGAGGGCAAAGACATGTCGAGCCTCAAGCGCGCCGAGATCGTCGCCGCGCTCGGCTACTTCCAGCGCGCGCAATCCGGCAGCTTCGGCGCGCAGTCGCGCCGCTACGTCCAGCAACTCGAACGCGAGTTCGACCGAATCCGAAACCAGTGACGAGTGACTTGTTAGCTGTCAGCATTCAGCCGTCAGCACTCAGCTTAAGACTTTCCGAAAGCTGACTGCTGAAAGCTGACTGCTGAACGCTTGCCCGTCACCCGTCACTCGTCACTTCTCTTATGCCTGACCTACTCGTCGAATATCCTGACCGCGCCTCCGACACGTTCGCGCTGGGTCGCCTGCGCATCACCATCGGGCGCTCGGCCCGCAACGACCTGTGCATCCCCGACCCGTTCGCCTCGCGCGTCCACGCCGAGGTGCGGCGCGAGGGCGACCAGTACATCCTGCAAGATTTGGGTTCGGCCAACGGCACGTTCTACAACGGCGTGAAGGTCGAGGGCGACGTGCCGCTCAACCCCGGCGGGCGCATCCAGATCGGCGAGACCGAAATCGTCTTTAACGACAAGACGAGCGGCCTCATCGCGGCGGCGACCATCGAGGAGTCGGACGCGCCCGCGCCCGTCCCCGAGGCGACCATCGCCTTCGACTCCGGCCACCGCACGACCTCCGGCCTCCTCGAAGCCATCGAGGGCGCGCGCACGCAGACCTCGGGCGCGTCCCGCTTCGCGCCGAAGGCGGCGCGTCAGGCGGCGCAGCCCGCGCCGGCGGCCGCCGAGCAGAGCGACCTGCTCGCGCTCATCTCGAAGGTGGGCGTCACGCTCCTCGCCTCGGCCACGCTCGACGAGACCCTGCGTCAGGTCGCGCGCCTCGTCTTCGAGGCCGTCCCGGCCGAGCGTTGCATCATCATGTTGAGGGAAGAAGCCGAGGGCGAGTTGATTCCGCGCGTCGCCGAGATGCGCGACGCGCGCACGGAGGTCGGCGAGATACGTGTCAGCCGCACCATCGTGCAGGAGGTCGTCGGTCAAGGGCGCTCGGTGCTCACGTCCGACGCGCAGCACGACCCGCGCTTCATGTCGAGCACGGTGACGTTTCAGGGCATCCGCTCCGTCTTGGCCGTCCCCCTCGGAGTCGGCGAGCGCATCTTCGGCATGATTTACGCCGACTCGCCCTTGGTCGAAGCGCGCTTCACCGAAGACCACCTGAAGGTCTTGACGACTCTAGGCTCGGTCGCGGCCATCCGCGTCGAGAACGCGCGGCTCCTCGAAGAGCACCTCGAACAGGAGAGCTACGCCCGCGAGCTGCAACTGGCGCGCGAGATTCAGCAGCGCTTCCAGCCGACCGCGCCGCCGGCCGTCGCCGGCTACGAGCTGCAAGGCATCAGCTTCCCCTCCTACCAGATCGGCGGCGACTA
>DASUNL010000512.1:0-3783 GCA_036277175.1 Pyrinomonadaceae bacterium
AAAACTCGAACGAGCGTGGGCGGTCTTGGGCGGGCCGCCTCGCGGGACGGCCGGCGCGGGCTGAGGCCAGCAATAGCGCCGGCCGTCACTAAGTCTTAAGGGTCAGTCAGAACCGAAGGGTGTCCAAAGCGATGCAAGCGAGTTACGAAATCGGAATCCGTGATTTCGAGGTGGCGGCCGGGATGCTGGCGCGCAAGTCGGAGCCGGAGGCGCGCCCCGTCATCACGCTCGAAGGAATTCACAAGACCTACACGATGGGCGACGTCGAGGTGCACGCGCTGCGCGGCATCTCGCTTCAGATACGCGAGGGCGAGTTCGTCGCCATCATGGGCACGTCGGGTTCGGGCAAGTCGACGATGATGAACATCATCGGCTGCCTCGACCGGCCGACGAAAGGTCGCTACGTCTTGGACGAGCAGGACGTGTCGGCGCTCACGAAGGACGAGCGCGCCGACATACGCAGCCGCAAACTCGGCTTCGTCTTTCAGGGCTTCAACCTGCTCGCGCGCACTTCCGCCTTGGAGAACGTCGAGCTGCCGATGCTCTACGCGGGCGTCGAAGCGGAGGAGCGACACCGGCGCGCCGTTGAGGCGCTTCACTCCGTGGGCTTGGCGGGCCGCGAGCAGAACCACCCGAACCAGCTCTCGGGCGGACAGCAGCAGCGCGTCGCGATTGCGCGCTCGCTCGTCAACAACCCGACCCTGATTCTGGCCGACGAGCCGACCGGCGCGCTCGACTCGCGCACCTCGGTCGAGGTGATGGAGATTTTCCAGCGCCTCAACCGCGACCGTCGCATCACGCTCGTACTCATTACGCACGAGCCCGACATCGCGGCCTACGCCGACCGCATCGTCACGTTCCGCGACGGCAAGATTAAGAGCGACGAGCGCGTCGTCGCGCCGCGCGACGCCTCCGAAGAGTTCAGGAATCTTCCGCCCGTCGAGGCGGACGAGGACTAAAGAAGATGACCGTCTCGAACATCATCCGTATCGCCTTCCGCGCGCTCGCGCGCAACAAGATGAGAGCCGCGCTGACGATGCTCGGCATCATCATCGGCGTCTCGGCCGTCATCGCGATGGTCAGCATCGGGCAGGGCGCGCAGGCCACCGTGCAGGCTCAGATAGAGGGCATGGGGACGAACCTCCTGTTCGTCTCGGCGGGCGCGCAGAACGCGGGCGGCGTGCGCGGCGGCGCGGGCGCGGACTCCTCGTCGAACGCCCTGACGGCCGAAGACCTCGAAGCCATCCGGCGCGAGGTGCCGAGCGTCTCGATGGTCAGCCCGCAGGTCAACTCGCGCTCGCAGATGGTCGCCGGCAACCTCAACTGGAGCGCGCAGGTGCAGGGCGTCAGCGAGCAGTTCACCGACATACGCAAGTGGCAGGTCGCGAGCGGCTCGTTCTTCACCGACTCGGACGTGCGCACGGCCGCGCGCGTCATCGTCCTCGGACAGACCGTCGCCGACAACCTCTTCCCCGGCACAGATCCCGTCGGGCAGACCGTGCGCGTGACGAACTTGCCGTTCCGCGTCGTCGGCGTGATGGCGCGCAAAGGTCAAGACCCGCAGGGTCGCGATCAGGACGACTTGGCGTTCGCGCCCTACACGGCCGTCCAGAAGAAACTGTTGGGCAACAACCGTCTGCAAGTCGCTTATGTTTCGGCCGTCTCGCAGGACGCGACCTACACGGCGCAGATGCAGATAACGGAGCTGCTCCGACAGCGCCACAAGCTCGCACCGTCGGAGCCTAACGACTTCACCGTGCGCAACATGTCGGACGTGGCCGAGGCGGCGAACGAGACGAACAGCACGATGACTATTCTCTTGGGTTGCATCGCGGGCGTGTCGCTTCTCGTCGGCGGCATCGGCATCATGAACATCATGCTGGTCAGTGTCACCGAGCGGACGCGCGAGATAGGCATCCGTATGGCTATCGGCGCGCGCTCGTCGGCCGTGCGGACGCAGTTCCTCATCGAGTCCATCGTGCTGAGTCTGACGGGCGGCGTCATCGGCATCCTCTTGGGACTCGGCGTCTCAATCGCCATCCCCGCGTTTTTGGGCTGGCCGACGCTCGTCTCGACCGCGTCCATCGCCGGGTCGGCCATCTTCTCGGCAGCCGTCGGCATCTTCTTCGGCTACTACCCGGCGCGCAAGGCCGCCGCGCTCGACCCGATTGACGCGCTGCGCTTCGAGTAAGCCACGGACTCATCAAGGGGGAACAAGGGGGAACAAGGGGGAACAAGCTTCGGGGCGCGTGACGCGCGGACGACTTCAGCGAGTCGAACGCACGTCGCGCGCCCCGTCGCGCTTTCGCTATTCGTTAGTCGGCGTCGGCCGCCGTCTTGATGCGCCCCGAAAGCGCCGAGAGGAAACGCTCTCGGTAAGCATCGGTCAACGTCCGCACGTGCGCTTCGACATCCGCCTCGCTCATCCCCGTCGTCATGATGACGGACTTCTGCAAGTCTAAAAGCACCGAGAGCATCGCCTTCATCTCGGCCATCTCTGTCCCGATAATCGAGAACGCTTCGGAGTTCGCGCCGCGCATCTCTTCGAGCACGCCGAGCGCGCGCCCGTCGAATCCGCCCGCCTCTTGTTCACTCATCCTTACCTCCCCCTTCTCCTCATGAGCAGGAAGAGGACGGCGACGACCGCGAGGATTACAAACGTGCCGGGCCAGATGTACCACCCGCGCTCGCTGCTGTAACCGCCGACCACGACGCAGCCCGTCTGCGACTGCGAGAGCACGAGCGCGAGCCCGAGCAGAGATAGTCGTCTCATCATCAATCCCTCCCCCTTTAAGTGTTAACCGCGCGCGGGCGTCGAGCGCCGCACGACGCTTCCCGTTCCCGCGAGTCGGCTTTAAGATACTCCCCGTTCGCAGGTCTGTTAAGTTCGACGCGGCGCGGCCCTCTCGTCAACGGATGAGGCTTAAGCATCTACTCCTGTTCGCGGCCTGTCTTCATCTCGCGGCGGCCGTGGGCGCGTACTGGGCCGGGCGCACGGGCGCTTTCCCCGGCACGTTCGAGCCGGACGGCGTCGCCTCTTTCGCCTCGGACGGCTTCCTCTATCGGCGGCAGGTCGTCGAACTGGAGGCGAAGCTCAAAGACGAGGACGTCGCGGCGTGGGTGCGCGCGCGCGCGGCGGCGCACGTCAAACTCTACTCGCTCTCCTTCGCGCTCTTCTCCCCACTCTTCGGCCCGACGATTCTCAGCGCCGAGCCGCTCAACCTCTTCTACTACCTCGCCACGCTCTTTTTAATCTACGCCGTCGGCCGCGAAGCCTACGACCGGCGCGCGGGGCTGCTCGCCTCGGCCGCGTTCGCCGCGCTGTGCCCGACGTTTCTGATGCACACGACGCAGCTACTCAAAGACCCGGCCTTCGTCGTGCTGGCGCTCGCCCTGATGCTCGTCTGTTTGAAGCTGTTGGGGAGGGACTACGACTTACGCGGCGGGCTGCTCGCGGGCCTCGCGGGCGGCGGGGCGGCCGCCGCGCTGTGGGTCGTGCGCAGCTCGATGTGGTGGGTCGTGCTCGCGGTCGTCATGCTCGCCTGCGTCTTGTCGGTCGCGCGGCAGGCGCGCGCGCGCGTCCTGCTGAGAGGAAATCTGGCGGGCGCGGCCCTGATGCTCGCGCTGGCCCTCTGCGCCTCGCACCTCATCACGACTAAGGCGTTCCCGCAAGAGCCTCTGCCCTCGTACGAGCCGGAGGTGGAAGAGACGCGCGCGCCCGAAGATGAAGAGGTCGCGCCGGGGGGACTGCTGTCGCCCGTCGTCAAGGAGATTAGCAGCACG
>DASUNL010000513.1:0-4510 GCA_036277175.1 Pyrinomonadaceae bacterium
CGGCGAAGAGAGGAAGCTGACGAGCAGAAGGTCGATGGCCGCCGCCGCGATGCGCGGGAGCGTGGGCGCGGTGTCGTCGGGCGTGCGCTGCGCCGTCTGCGCCTTCGGGAGAATCTCCGCTTCGAGTCGCGAAAGCCAAGAGTCGTCGATGACGGGCTTCGTCGCGCGCAGCCTCGCGGCCGGAGTCTCGAAACTCGACGCGGCGTCCGACTCAGCAGGCGGAGTCGCGTCCGCGACCGTGGGCAGCTCGATGCTGCCCGCGTCAAAGGTTGCGGCTGCGGCGGTCGTCGTCGCCTCCGACTTCGGAGCGTCGTTGGAATCGACCTTCGGCGCGACGCTCTTCTCAAGAGAGTTCGTATCGAGCGGCGCGGACGCTTCGGTCGCGGGAGTCGTCGTCGTCGGCAAAGTGAGCAGCCTTTGGGCGCGCTCCGCGGCGGCGAGAAGTATCTCGTCCTTCTCTAACGTATCCGCATTGTTGACGACCTCTTCGCTCTTCGTCGTCTGCTGGGAAGTCGGAGACGTCTCATCTTTCTTCGTCCCCGCGCCGGTCGTCGCACTCGTCTGCGGCGCGCGCGGTGGAGACGGCGGCAAGGGCTTTGTGCGCGCGTCGGATTCGGCGGGCGTGCGCTCGCGTCCGTTCGCGACGCGGGCCTGCGCCGTCCGCGTCTCGCGCTTCGGCGGCGCGACGGGGCGCGGCGCGAGCGTCGGCGTCGAGACTTGCGCCGTCGGAGTTTCCTGATGCCTGCGCGCGCGTTCGAGGCGGCGCAGAGCGGCGACGACGATTGGGTTCGGCTCGGGCGTCTCGGGCTGCGGGACGAGGCCGAGTTGGTGCGCGGACTGGGCGGCCGTTTGGCCGGGGAGCGGGCTTTGCGTGGGCACAGGCAAGCCTTCGCGGCGCGCCGCCTCTTCGGCTTCGAGAGCAGCTTCGCGCGCGCGCCTTTGCTGGATTTCGCGGACGCGCTCGCTCAACTCTTTACGCCACGGCGGAAGTCGGCCCGAGCCGGGAAATTCGATGAGGGTCGAGGCGGGAGGCGGGGCCTGCTCCTCGGCGGCGTTCGTCGCCTGTTCGTCCGACAACTCGTCGGCGACGAGTACGCTTTTCTCTTTCTTGGTCATATCGAAGAAATTCTCGGGACGGGGGCGACACGCGCGTGTGCGCCCTTGCGGCGTGACGTGTTTGAGGCCGCGGGCCGGCGACGGCCTATCGTCACGCGCTGCGAAATATGCGTCCTACTGCCGGGTCGAACCGCCTCTCGGATTTCGAGCTTTTCACTTTATCGGGACGACGGGGCCGGAGCCGTTAACCCCAAGCCCTTTGCGGAGTCGCGGCGGATGCTATCAGAAGTTACTTTAAGTCGTCAACCAGAAAATATACAAGGCACTGTAGTTGACGCCCGGAGGGCTACCATATACGGGACGGCGGGCGGGCCGAAACCCTCGTGTCTGTGCGGGATGCGGGCGGCGCGGGGGAGTTTGCGGGCGGGCTAACGGATGAGCGTGCCGGTGCGGCTCCAGCGCGTGTTGCGGAAGAAATCGATGACGCGGCCGACGACGGGCATCTCGTCTTTCGGCAGGCTCTCGTCGAAAGACCAGATGACGAAGAGCGCGCGGCCGACCATCAACTCGCGCGGCACGGGCCCCCAGTAGCGGCTGTCTTTGCTGTTGTCGCGATTGTCGCCCATCACGAAGTACTGCCCGTCGGGGACGCGGAACGGCGCGCCGACGGCGTAGACTTCGCCGACGCGCGCGGGACGCGCCGACGAAAGCGAGGACGGTTCGTAATAGACGGTGTAGGGTTCTTCGCCGCGCGCGCGGGCGTGCTTGAGGGCTTTCAGCTCGGCGTGGTCGTTGCCGAGCTTGGGGTCGTGTGCGGCGATGGGGAACTCAGGTATCGGCTCCCCGTCGATGAAGACTTGGTGGCCGCGCACTTCGACGGTCTCGCCCGGCAGCCCGATGACGCGCTTGATGAAGAGCGTCTTGTATTGATAAATCTTCTCTTTGGGGATGCTCTCGGCCGGGTACTTGAAGACGACGATGTCGCCGCGCTTGATGTCGCGCTGCGGCAGAAGCGACGTGTGCGGGCCGGGCGCGAAGATGAACTTGTTGATGAGGAAGTGGTCGCCGACGAAGATGGTGTTCTGCATCGAGGCCGAGGGGACGGCCGCCGCCTGCGCGACGAACGTCATGAAGAAGAGCGCCATGATGACGGTCACGACGCCCGACTCGAAGTACTCGCGCAAGACCCCGCGCCTCGGCTTCGCGACGCCTTCGCTATCGACGTTCGCGGCAGAATCCTTCGCGCTCTCCTGAGCGTCCTGCGACGTTGTTGTCATGATGAAATTTGAAATCGCTCAGAGCGGCTGGCGGCCGGAGAAGCCCGACTCCATGTCGTGCCACCACTCGATGTGATCGCCCTCGCCCAACTGCCAGCAGAGTAAGACGACGCGACCCTCGCGCATCGAGGGGAAGTCGATGAGGCCGCGCTCGTAGTCTTTGAGCTGGATGCCGAGCGCGTCGAGCTCGCCGGCGCGTTCGGCCAGACGCGCGAGCGCGGCGACGTAGACTGAGCCGCCCGCCATGCCGCCGCCGCCCGCCTTCGAGCCTTCGGCGGCGCGCTCCGCCTCGCCGCGCATCGAGGCCACGCTCGCGTAGGAGCGGCGCATCTCGCGCAGGATGCGGCGCGCCGTCGGCAAAAGTGCGTTGGCCTCTTCGACGCTGAAAAGCTTCATAAAAACAGTGACGAGTGACGAGTGACGAGCAAAACCAAAACCGTTGGTCGTACCGATGTATGAATGACGGATGATGAGAGGAAAGCTGTTTTCAACTCGTCACACGTCACCTGTCACTCGTCGCTGCCTTATTGGTCGTCGGTGACGCGGATAAAGTCGCCCTGCGTGTTGAATCGCTCTTCGTCGTCCGGCGAGGGGTGCGGGGCGATGTCGTGCGCGGGCGTGCGCGCGGCGGCCTCCCTGTGCGAGCCGCCGTTGCTTGAGTCGCGCTGTTGTTGTTGGCGCTGGTGCGGGCGGTGGCCCTCGTGCGCGTCGCCGGAGTGCGCGGGGGGCGTCTGTTCGTGCTGCCCATTGAAGGTTTGGGCGGGGGCGTGCTCGTCGTGCGCGTGCTGGTCGTAGTAGCGCGCGGCGTGGTTCGGCTCCTTGCGCACCTTGTCGGCGATGTCGCCGAGGTCGATGAAGTAGTCGGCCACGTCGATGAGCTTCGGCGCGGTGTTCGAGCGGAAGCCCGCGACCTCGACGCGGCAGCCCTTGTAGGCGACGGCGTTGACGGCGTAGACGAAATCCTCGTCGCCCGAGACGAGGACGGCCGTGTCGTAGCGGCCCGCTAAGCTAAGCATGTCGACGGCGATCTCGACGTCGAGGTTCGCCTTGCGCGTGCCGTCGTAGAAGGTCTTGAGTTCCTTGTGGACGACGCGGAAGCCGTTGCGGCGCATCCAGAGCAGGAAGCCCTGCTGTCGCTCTGCCCCGACGTCGACGCCGGTGTAGAAGAAGGCACGCAGAAGCCTGCCGTCCCCGAGGAGGACGCGCAGGAGTTTGTTGTAGTCGATGTCGATGTTGTGGAAACGCGCCGCGTGAAAAAGGTTGTTACCGTCGATGAAAACTGCGACTCTGCCTCTGTACCCTAACTGCCACGAAATGTTGTTCGTTGGATCAAAATGCATAAGCGTAGTGCTGCTCCGTTAAGGTCTGGAATTTGCGATTTCAAATAGCTATGGCCCTAGGATGCCGAAGCGCGCGGCCGAGGTCAAGTCGCGCGCGAAATTTCGCGCCGAGCGGTGCGAGAATCAGGACGCCGGGGCGGGCGCGGCGGCGAGTTGCGCGCCCGTCACCGCGTCGAGGTAGAGGAGGACGGGCGCGTCCTGCCAGACGACGACCTCCCACGCGAGGTGGAGCGCGAGCGACGGGGCAGCCGACTCGTTGCGGACGGGGTAGACGACGACCTCGCGCAGGGAGATTTCGTCCGCCGACGTGACGGCGCGCGTCTGCGGACGGCCCTCGCGGTCGGTGTAGGCGACGGAGCGTCCGACGAGCGTGCGCGTCACCTCTTCGGCCTTGAGCGTCTTCGCGCCCGTGAGAGCGCGTCCGAGTTGCGCGGTGGTGTCGGGGATGGTCGTGTTCGTGAGCGAAACGACGCGGCGGTCGGCGGCGTAGGCGATTTCGAGCCGCCCGTAGTCGCCGCGCAGAGGGACGTCGAAAGGGTTCTGGCGGTAACGCGCGACGGTCACGCCGGCGTCCGACTTCGTGTGCTCGACGAGCGAGAGGTCTGCCGCCTCGACGCCGAGCAGCAACACGTTCTCCGCGATGAAGCGGCGCAGGGCCTCGCGCTCCTCGTCCTCGGTCATCTGGGTCGTCCCCAGAGCGCCGACGAAAGGGATTCGCAGAGCGGCCGTCGGGGACTGAGGCAGCGAGCGCAGAGTGCCCGTCACGGGGTCGATTTCCGGAACGTCCACGAGCGGCGCTGAAGAGCCTTGCGCGACGGCGAGCGCGCGCCACGCGGC
>DASUNL010000514.1:0-4385 GCA_036277175.1 Pyrinomonadaceae bacterium
CCCGTGCCCACGACGCCGCCCGCGAGTTGGACGGAGTTGAGCTGAAAGTCGCCGGCCGTCAAAAGCTCGGCGACGGCGCGCCCTTGGGCCTCGTAAGTCTTCCCCTGCCCCTCGCCCGTCGCGCTGACGTTGAGAGCCTTCAGACGCACGCCGTCGGCCGCGAGCGCGTCGGAAGTTATCGTGCCCTCGACCTTGTAACGGTCGCCCTCGCCCGTCACCGTGCCGTTGAACGCGCCCGCGCCGCGCAGGGTCGTGTCGGGCTGGAAGATGTCCGAGGTCTGCGTGAGGTCAACCGTGGCGTTGACCTTCATCTGGTAACGCAACGCGCGCCAGTCGTCCATCACGCCTTCGAGCCGCGCCTCGGTGACGGGCGAGCGGAGGACGAGCTCTTGAATCTCCGCGCGCGTCTGGTTGATGCGCGCGCGGGCGGCGACGCTGATTTGGTCGACGGCCTTGCCGTCGTAGACGAAGGTCGAGTCGTCGAAGGCAAGCTCGACCAAGTTCATGCGGCTCTCGGCGGGGGCGTTCGGGTCTTCGGGCCGGATGGTGGCGCGCAGGTTCTTCGCCTCGCCGGAGATGTCGTGGAGTTGGTCGTCGTAGTGTATGCGGCCGCCGTTGAGTTTGACGTTGGCGGTCGAGTAGGCGAAGAGGATGCGACTGTTCGGGTCGGGTTCCGGGAGACGCAGGTTGGCGAAGTTCGACCGGCCCTCTTCGTCGAAGGCGACCCAGAGTTCGAGGCCGTCAAGCTCCAAGGCTTCGAGGTTGACGTGGCGCTCAAGACTCAAGGCCCACATGTCCTCGATGCGGACGGTGGCGAGCACGCGGTCAATCTTGCCGAGTTGCGCGCCGGTCGCCGCGTCGTAGAGTTTTACGTCTCGCAGCTCGGCCGTGCGCGGGCCGAACTTCGTCTCGAACGAGCCGATTTCGGCGCGGATGCCGTAGCGCGAGAAGGTGTCGACGATTTGGGTGGCGATGACGCGGTCGATGCGCCCCGTGCGGTAGAGGATGAGGACGACGAGGGCGAGCGCCAGCACCGCGACGACGGCGACGATGGCCGTCCACATGGCGTTGCGGCGGTTGACTATCCGACGCCAGCGCGCGCGCTGCCCCTTCGGTGTCAGGGGCGCGGGCGGGGGCTTCGCGCCCTCGGGCGCTTCGGTGAATTTCACGCCCGACGAGCCGCCGGACTCGTCGGGTTCTTCCTGCGCGTCGGGCGCGCGCCCACGCTCGTCAACAGGCATAGGACTTTAAGTCGTGCGCCGCCGGGGGAAGCGTGCGGTAGTTTGTGGAACAGTTAAAACGAGAGAGCCCGAATGAAACGGTGAACGATGAAACTGACGAACGACGAATGCTGAGTGATGAGTTAAACGGACGGCGAGATGCCTTTTAATTTATCGCTCGCCGCCGCGCTTAATTTATCACCCGTCATTCCGCGTTCATCATCTTCCTGCCCTCTTCCCGCGCGGGCGAACCCAAGGGCACGCTCCCGACGATCTCCAGCCCGAAGCCTTCGAGCGCCGAGACCTTCGGCGGGTGGTTCGAGAGCAGCAGTATGCGGCGCAAGCCAAGCTCGTGCAGGATTTGCGCGCCGACGCCGTAGTCGCGCTCCGCGCCGTAGCCGGTCTGGAGACTCGCCTCGCGCTTCGACAGCCCCTCGTCCAACATCAACTGATAGGTGCGTAGCTGATGGACGAGGTCGAGGTTGTTGTCGCGCTGGCGGAGGTAGAGGACGACGCCCCGGCCCTCGGCGGCGATGCGTTCGAGCGCCGTGTGGAGCTGATGTCCGGTGTCGTCGACGAGCGTGCCGAACATGTCGCAGGTGACGTTCTCGGCGTGGACGCGGACGAGCACCGCGTCGTCGCCGCCGACGCCCGTCACGTCGCCAATCACCATCGCCAGATGCACATCGCCGTTCATCACGTTCTCGAAGGCGACGGCGCGGAAGCGACCGTAGACGGTCGGGAGGTCTGTCTCGACGGCGCGGCGCACGAGGACTTCTTTGCGCATCCGGTAGCGGACGAGGTCGGCGACCGAGATGATTTTCAGGCCGTGCAGCGACGCGAATTTTTCGAGGTCGGGCAGGCGCGACATCGTCCCGTCCGGGTTCATGATTTCGCAGACGACGCCGGCCGGGTAGAGTCCGGCGATGCGCGCCATATCCACCGCCGCCTCGGTCTGTCCGGTGCGGACGAGCACGCCGCCCTTCTTCGCGCGAAGCGGGAAGATGTGGCCGGGGCGCGCGAGGTCTTGCGGGCGCGTCTTCGGGTCGACGAGCGTCAGGACGGTCGTCGCGCGGTCGGAGGCCGAGATGCCGGTCGTGACGCCTTTGCGCGCCTCGACCGAGACGGTAAACGCCGTGCCGAGATAGGAGGTGTTGTCGGCGACCTGCATCGTCAGGTGCAGCTCGTCGCAACGCTCCTCGGTCAGGGGCACGCAGATGAGGCCGCGCGCGTGTGTCACCATGAAGTTGATGATTTCGGGCGTGACCGACTCGGCCGCGCAGACGAGGTCGCCCTCGTTCTCGCGGTCTTCGTCATCGACGATGATAATCATGCGCCCATCGCGCAGGTCGCGGGCGGCTTCTTCGATGGAGGCGAAAGGCATTTCCGGGGTACTCGACTTCGGGTTTTGGGAGATTGAAGCTCGCCCGCAATGTTACCCGAAAGAAGCCGGTTTTGCGAGAGGAAGGAGCGGTCAGCATTCAGCGGTCAGCATTCAGCCGGAAGAAAGACGCCGACGGCCGACGGAGCATAGTGTTTATGAAACGGCGGCTGCCGTAAGCTGACCGCTGAATGCTGATTGCTGAATGCTTCCTAGACGGGAATCGGCTCCATCCCGTCGAGGCGGGGTGAGCCCGCGCCTTCGCCCTTCACGTCGCGGATGTAGATTTTCTCGACGCGCTCGCGGAACTTGTCTCTCACCGCGCGGAAGGCTTCCGGGTCGCGCTCGCCCGAGTCGCCGAAGAGCACGAAGCGGCGGCCGGGCAGGTTCGTCATCAGAGACGTAATCACCGCCTCCTTCATCTCCTGCGTGTTCATCGAGCCTTCGGCGTAGTTGCGTAGGTTCTGACGGAACGTCGCCGGGTCGCGCAGGCTCTTGTCGAAGTCCTTCATGTGGAAAGAGCCTTCGGGGAAGCCCTCCTGTTCGATGAGGAACTTGTAGAGCAGACGGTAAAGCGGCCACGGGCCGCCCGAGACGTAGTGGAAGGCGACGCTACGGTGGCCCGGATGCGCCGCGAGGATGTCGCGATACCTGTCGGCCATCCCTTTGACCGACTCGTACTCCATGAAAAACGTCCGCTCCGTGACGCGCCTGAAGCCCGCGAGGATTTCGGTGACGCGGATGGTGTCGTCGATGTCGGAGACGACCGACAGCCCTTCGGGTTCGAGCAACTGGACGCGCCCGCGCCCCTCGCCGTCGCCGAGTTGACCTTCGGCCTTGACCCGGAGCGTGAGCCAGCGCGAGCCCGTCGCCTCCATCAGTCGCTCGGCCTTCTCGGCCGGCAGCACGAAGTCCTCTTTAAGGAGGCCGTTGACGTTCGTCACGCCGCCCAAGCGGTACGTCCTCTGGTCGGGGTCTCCCTCGACGGTGAAGCTGATACGGTCTTCGCCGCAGTCGTCGGCGACGAAGTCGGCCGAGCAAGCGCCGAAGCGCGTCAGCTCGGCCTCGCCCGGCAGTTGCTCGTCGCCGGGCCAGAGCCGGACGATGTCGTCGAGGACGAAGGGCCGCGTTCGGCGCACCCACACGCGCATGGGGATGACCCACGCGCCTTCGCTCTGGTAGCCGTAGGTCGAATAGAAGACGACCTCCTTCGAGAACCGTTCGTTGAACCCTTCCTTGAGGTCGTTAATCCCGTCTTTGATTTTGTCTTTGAGGAATGACATGACAACTCTCCTTGCGCCGAGAGGGCGACGTTGGTGGGTTTGACTTGGCCGGCCGAGTGAGGCCGGGTGGTCGTTTGCGGGGCGCGGACGCCGTGAGGCGGCCGACGCTAGGGGCGGACTGGAGCGCGACGGGCGAGGTGCGGGCTATTTGTAACCTAAGTCGGCCAACTTTTCCAGAGTAATCGGGGACGACGACGACGCAGCGTCGGCCGTCTCGCCGTGGCGTCCGACCGAGAGGATGCGCTCGACGTACTTGGCGATGATGTCGGCTTCGAGGTTGACCGCATCGCCCGCGCGCAAGGTGGAGAGGTTCGTCACGTCCCAAGTCTTCGGGATGATGGCGACCTCGAAGTGCTCTTCATTGAGTCCGGCGATTGTGAGACTGATGCCTTCGACCGCGACCGAGCCTTTGAAGACGAGGTAGCGCGCCAGCTCCGGCGGGTAGCCGACGCGGACAGTCCACGAACCGCCGTGCTCCTCGGCCGAGAGGAAGCGGCCGCG
>DASUNL010000515.1:0-9099 GCA_036277175.1 Pyrinomonadaceae bacterium
GAGGTTTCTGTGTACTGTCGAACTGGGAAAGCCCGGTGTGTTTGTCAGGGGGGAGACGCGAATTTGACGTGCGCGGGCCGCTCTCAGTTGCAACCGTACAGCCGTTCAATGTGAAGGGCGCGGGCGACACGAATCAGGACGCCAAAACGTCGAATTGCGGCGTTCGGCGGGCGTGTGCTAGGCTTCGTTCAAACTCGCAAACGAGCGCGAAAAACGGCCCTCGCGGCGAAGGCGCGGAAAAAACCCTTATGACCACCAAACGTGACGCGCCCGCGCGCCGGGAGCACTTCGAGACGACTTCCGGCATCGCGCTTCCCAACGACTTCAACCCGTCGAACACCGAAGCGCCCGACTACGAGCGCGACCTCGGCTCGCCCGGCGAATTCCCCTACACGCGCGGCGTCCGCCGCAACATGTATCGCGGACGCTTCTGGACGATGCGCCAGTACGCGGGCTACGCGACGGCCGAGGAGTCGAACGCGCGCTACAAGTACCTGCTCGCCCAAGGCACGACCGGACTCTCGGTCGCCTTCGACCTCCCGACGCAAATCGGCCTCGACTCTGACGACCCCTTGGCCTCGGGCGAAGTCGGCCGCGTCGGCGTCGCCATCGACTCGCTCGAAGACATGGAGCGCCTCTTCGACGGCATCCCGTTGGGCGAAGTCTCGACCTCGATGACGATTAACGCGACGGCCTCGACGCTCCTCTGTCTCTACATCGCCGTCGCACGGCGTCAGGGCGTCGCGCCCGCTAAGTTGCAGGGCACGATTCAAAACGACATCCTCAAGGAGTACGTCGCGCGCGGCACATACATCTACCCGCCCGCGCCGAGCTTAAGACTCGTCACCGACACCTTCGCCTTCTGCGCCGAGGAAGTGCCGAACTGGAACACCATTTCCATCTCCGGCTACCACATCCGCGAGGCCGGTTCGACGGCCGTGCAGGAAGTCGCTTTCACGCTCGCCGACGCCGTCGCCTACGTCGAGGCGGCCACGGCCGCGGGACTTAAAGTCGACGACTTCGCGCCGCGCCTCTCCTTCTTCTTCAACGCGCACAGTAACCTCCTCGAAGAGGTGGCGAAGTTTCGCGCCGCGCGTAGGCTCTGGGCGCGTCTGATGCGCGAACGCTTCCACGCGCGCGACCCGCGCTCTCTGATGCTACGCTTCCACACGCAGACGGCAGGCTCGACGCTCACCGCCCAACAGCCCGAAGTCAACATCGTCCGCACCACGATTCAGGCGCTCGCCGCCGTCCTCGGCGGCACGCAGTCGCTCCACACGAACGCGATGGACGAGGCGCTCGCGCTTCCGACCGAACAGGCCGCGCGCCTCGCCCTTCGCACGCAGCAGACGATTGCGCACGAGTCGGGCGTCGCCGACATCGTAGACCCTTTGGGCGGCTCTTACGCCGTCGAGCACCTGACGGACGAGATTGAGCGGCGCGCCTCCGACTACATCGAAAAAATAGACGCGCTCGGCGGGATGCTGCGCGCGATTGAGACCGGCTACGTGCAGCGCGAGATACAGGAGGCAGCCTATCAATACCAGCGCGCCGTCGAGACGGGCGACGCAATCGTCGTCGGCGTCAACCGCTTCCGCTCGGAGGACGAGACGGCCGTGCCCACTTTGCGCGTCGACGACGTGGTCGAGCGCGAGCAGGTCGAGCGCGTCCGCGCACTTCGCGAACGCCGCGACGCGGAGGCCGTGCGCGTCTCGCTCATCGCGCTCGAAGAGGCCGCGCACGGCACGGAGAACCTTCTCCCGCGCATCCTCCGATGCGTCGAGTCCCTCGCCACCGTCGGCGAAATCAGCCACCGCCTCCGCCGCGTCTGGGGCGAATACCGCGAGACGACGACCGTTTGAATGAGACGACGATGAGAGACTTGATGAGAACCGTACTGATGAGAGCCTTGCTTCTGACGACGTTGCTTTTAACCTGCGGCGTGTTTGTCGCGCCGTCTTCGACTCACGCGCGGCAAGAGAGTACCGAGGCGGCGCGCGCGGCGGGGAGTCCAGAGGATGTGGTGCGGGGCTTTTACGCCTTTTACTTGGGCGAGTTGAATAAAGACAATTGGAGTCCGCTCAAGAAGAGGAGCGAAGCGTTGAAGTATCTGACGCCGGACTATCACCGACGCGCGCCCGCGCTCATCGAGAAGTGGATGGCCGACATCTTCATCTGCGCGCAGGACTGGGACGTGAAGTGGGCCGAGACCTTCACGGTCGGCCGCGCGACCGTGCGCAACTCGAAGGCCACCGTCGTCGTCCGCCTCCCACCCTTCGGCGGCGGCGACGACAACACGGCCATCAAAATCAAAGTCTCCCTCGTCCAGCGTCGCGGCCAGTGGAGAATCAACGCGACCGACTGCGTCAACTGAGCCGCGCCGCCGACTTCGCGAGTTTGGCAAAGCGAGACCGAATCCTGTAAAACTTAACTCCCCTACGGACAATCAAGAGAAACGCCGAAGCGAGAATGTCGCACCTGCTCGAAGTCAAAGATTTGCGGACGCACTTCCCGACGCGCTCGGGGCTGGTGCGCGCGGTTGACGGGGTGAGTTTTCAGGTGGGCGAGGGGGAGTTGTTGGGGTTGGTGGGCGAGTCCGGGTGTGGGAAGTCGATTACGGCTTTGTCGGTGATGCGTCTGGTCGCGCCGCCGGGAAAGATTGTTGGGGGCGAGATACGTTTCGCGGGGGAGGACTTGCTCGCGGCGTCCGAGGCGCGGATGCGTGAGATTCGCGGCGACGACATCGCGATGATCTTCCAAGACCCGATGACTTCCTTGAATCCCGTCTACACCGTCGGCGAGCAGATTGCCGAGGCTTTGCGTCTGCACCGACGCTTGTCGCGCGATGCGGCGCGGCGCGCGGCCGTCGACGCGATGCAGGAGGTCGCCATCCCCGACCCCGCGCGGCGCGCGGATGATTACCCGCATCAACTCTCGGGCGGGATGCGACAGCGCGTGATGATTGCGATGGCTCTGGCCTGCGACCCGCGACTGCTCATCGCGGACGAACCGACGACCGCGCTCGACGTGACGATACAGGCGCAGATACTCGAACTCATCGACGAGCTGCGCCGGACGCGCAACCTCGCGGTGTTACTCATCACGCACGACTTGGGCGTCGTCGCCGAAGTGGCCGACCGCGTCTGCGTGATGTACACGGGGCGCATCGTCGAGGAGTCGCCGGTCGAGGAGTTGTTCGCGCGGCCGAAGCACCCTTACACGGAGGGGCTTCTCAAATCCGTGCCGAAGCTGACGGCGGCCGAGGTGGCGAAGGCCGTGCGCCTTCAGACCATCGAGGGGACTGTGCCGAAGCCGACGAACCTGCCCGCCGGTTGCCACTTCGCGCCGCGCTGCCCGCACGTGATGCCGCGCTGCACCGAAGGCGACATCCCGCTCTATCCGCTCGCGGGCGGCGTCGAGGTGCGCTGCGTGCTCTACGACCTCGCGGCGGCGGTTGCCGCAGACCACCAAATCGAACAGCAGAAGGAAGGCCGGGCGAGCGAGTGAGTACGAACGAGAGAGGGCAGACCGTCCCCGAAGCGGAAGCCGCGGCGGCGCTTGCGCACGACGCGCGCGGCGACACGGGCGTCGCGGGCGGCGGCGAGGAACTCGTGCGCGTGCGCGGGCTCGTCAAACACTTCCCCGTGGAGCGGAGCGACGACGTGGTGCGCGCCGTCGACGGGGTGACGTTTGAAATCCTGCGCGGCGAAACGCTCGGTCTGGTCGGCGAGTCGGGCTGCGGGAAGTCGACGGTCGGGCGCTGCCTCTTGCGTCTCATCGAGCCGACGCGCGGCGAGATTACGTTCGAGGGCCGCGACGTGCTCGCGTTGGGCGGCGCGGAGCTTCGACGCCTGCGGCGCGGGATGCAGATAATTTTTCAAGACCCTTACGCCTCACTCAATCCGCGCCTCAAGGTGCGCGACATCGTCTCCGAGCCTCTGCGCATCCACGGCATCGGCGACCGCGCCGAGCGACGCGAGCGCGTCGCCGAGCTTCTGCGCAAGGTCGGACTCGACCCCGACTACATGAACCGCTACCCGCACGAGTTCTCCGGCGGGCAGCGGCAGCGCATCGGCATCGCCCGCGCGCTCGCCTTAAACCCGAAGCTCATCGTCGCGGACGAACCCGTCTCGGCCTTGGACGTGTCGGTGCAGGCGCAGGTCATCAACCTCTTGGAAGATTTGCAGACGGAGTTCGAGCTGACCTACCTCTTCATCTCGCACGGACTGGCGGTCGTCGAACACATCTCCGACCGCGTCGCCGTGATGTACTTAGGGCGCATCGTCGAGGTGGCGCGGGCCGAGGAGCTTTACGCGAATCCATTGCACCCTTACACGCGCGCTCTGCTGTCGGCCATCCCCGTCCCCGACCCGACGCGCAAGCGCGAGCGCATCGTCTTGAAGGGCGACGTGCCGACGCCGATTAACCCGCCCTCGGGCTGCCGCTTTCACACGCGCTGCCCCGAGGCGATACCCGAATGTCAACAGATTGACCCTGACCTGCGCGAGGTCGCGCCCGGCCACACCGTCGCGTGCATACGTGTGCCCGGATGGGCCGAGGCCGAGACGGCCGCGTAGTGAAACTTCGCGGCTCGCGCCCGCGTAGACTATTCACCGAAACCCTCGTGCCGCGCACGCCCCTTCGTCGGCGACGCGCGGCCGTCACAGTAAACTTTATTAAGGAAGCGAGGTTCTCCCCCGATGGTACGTCGTAACTACGCGCTGATAGTGCTCGGCGTCGGACTCGTCGTCGTCGTGCTCTCCCTCGTCAGAGTCTTGCCGCGCGAACTCGTCGGAGCGGGCGCGGCGCTGGCCTTCTTCGGTCTCATCCTGACCGGCCTGAGCTTCATCCGCCCGTACCAGCCGCCGCCCGACGCGCCCGCGCCGCTCTCGGCCTTCGAGCGCATCGCCGGACTCTTCTACGAGCCGACGCGCGTCTTTCAGAATTTGCGCGCGCACCCGCGCTGGCTCGCCGCGCTCGCCGTCATCGTGCTGCTGAGCTTCGTTTACGTGACGGCCTTCACACGCCGCCTGACGCCGGAGCGCATCGTCGGCTTCAACATCGACAAGGTGGTCGAGAGCGGGTGGATGCCGGCCGAGATGGGCGAGGAGCAGAAGCGCGAGCAGATAGCGGCGGCCAAAAGGCCCACGCAGGTGGTGAGCAACGCGGTCAATCAGTTCGTCTTCGGGTTCATCTTCATGGTCATCTCCGCGTGCCTCTACATGCTCGGCGTGTTGGTCTTCGGCGGGCGCATCAACTTCTGGCAGGCGCTCGCCGTGACGGTTCACGCATGGCTGCCACCGGCCGTCATCGGGAGTGTTTTGAGTCTGCTCATCCTCTTCCTCAAAGACCCGGCCGAGGTGCATCCCATACGCAACGCGAACGGGCTGGTGCAGGACAACCTGAGCGTGCTCTTTAACCCGGCCGCGCGCCCCGTCCTCTACACGCTCGCCAGCTTCATCAGCGTGCTTTCGTTCTACAGGCTGTGGCTTCTGGCGACGGGGTTGCGCAACGGCGGCGAGCGCGTCAACTCGACCGCCGCGTGGTCGGCCGCCGTCGCCGTCTGGCTCATCGGCGTCATCCTCGCCGTCGCCCTCGCGGCCATCGCGCCCGGCTTCATTGCCTAAAAGCAGTGACGAGTGACGAGTGACGAGTGACGAGTTAAAGACAAGTTCGGAGCACGAAGTTAATAAAGAAGCCCGGCCACTCACGGCCGGGCTTCTTCTTTAAGGCTGACAAGCTGTTTGCTCGTCACTCGTCACTCGTAACTTATTCGTAGCGGAGCGCCTCGATGGGGTCTAACCTCGCGGCCTTCCACGCGGGCCAGAGGCCGAAGACGAGGCCGATGCCGACCGAGGCGACGAAGCCCGCGACCGGAGCCCAGAGCGGTACGTAGGACGGGATGAAGAGTCTTATCAGGAGCGACGTCCCCCACCCGAGGGCGAGCCCGATAACGCCGCCCGTCCCCGTCAGAGTCATCGCCTCGATGAGGAACTGCCAGAGGATGTCGCGGCGGCGCGCGCCGACGGCCTTGCGCGTCCCAATCTCCTTCGTGCGCTCGGTGACGCTGACGAGCATGATGTTCATCACGCCGATGCCGCCGACCATCAGGCCGACCGAAGAGATGACGACCATCGCGATGGCGACGCCCGCCATGATGGCGCGGAAAGAGGAGACGATGGAGTCGGGCGTCGCGATGCCGAAGTTGTTGGGCTTGTCGAACGGCACTTGGCGTCGTCGGCGCAGAAGGTCTTCGATTTCGTCCTGCGCCTGCTCCATCATCGCGGGTCGCGCGACCGCGAGGATAAAGAGGTCGTCGGCGTTGGGCTTGAGTTTGCGCGCCACCTCGAACGGGATGAAGATGATGTTGTTCATGTCGTTCGAGCCGTCGCCCCCGCCCATCTGCTCGCGCTTCTGCATCACGCCGAGGACGCGGAACTCCTGCCCGCCGATGTCAATCGTCTGCCCGACCGCCGACCCGTAGGGGAAGAAGTTGTCGGCCACGCTCGACCCGATGACGCAGACCGTCTGGTTCGTCTGATCCTCGATGTCGACGAAGAAGCGACCCTCGGCCATCGTCACGATGCCGGAGCGGTCGTAGCCTGCGGTCGTGCCTTCGAGTTGGACGGCGGCCGAAGACTTGCCGCCCTTCTTGACCATCAGCTTCTGCCCACGGAAGCCCTGATTCGTGATGATTAGGAAGGGGAAGGCCGACTCGACGGCCGGCAACTCGCGGATGGCGAGCGTGTCCTCGTAAGTCAGGTCGGGGCGCATCCGCTCCTCGCGCGTCAGTTGCGACGTGCGCGGGCCGATGTCGAACTTGTAGAGGAAGATCGAGCGCGTGCCGAACTGCTCGACCTCGCGTTTGACGGCCGTGTCGATGCCGCTGATGATTGAGGCTATCGCCATCACCGTCCAGACGCCGATGACGACGCCGACGACCGTCAAGGCGGAGCGCAGCTTGTTCGAGCGCAGCGTCGCCAGCGCCATCTTGAAGTTCTCGTAGATGTCACTGCGTAGTAAGTTCATCAGTCTGCCCTCAAAGCCTCAATCGGGTCGAGACGCGCCGCCTTCCACGCCGGGAAGATGCCGGCGAGGACGCCGACGCCGCCCGAGACGCCGACGGCCAGCACGACGGCGATGAACGAGAAGTAGGTCGGGAAGATGTAGGCGCTGATGACGAGGCCGATGAGCCACGCGAGGAGCACGCCCAACGCGCCGCCGATGGCCGAGAGCGTGACGGCCTCGACAAGGAACTGCTTGAGCACGTCCGTCCGCCGCGCGCCGATGGCCTTGCGGATGCCTATCTCCTTCGTCCGCTCGGTGACGGAGACGAGCATGATGTTCATGATGACGATTGCGCCGACGAGCAGCGCGATGCCGGGCACGGCGATGGCGACGATGAAGATGGGGCCGAAGATGCGGTCACGCATCCCCGTTATCGCGTCCGGCGTGATGACGGCGAAGTTGTCCGGCTCGTTGGCTTTGAGTTGGCGGCGCAGGCGCATCAGGTTGCGCGCCTCCTCGACGGCGTCGTTGTAGAGACCGGGCGAGGGCGGCGTCCCGGCGAACGAGAGCCATCGGTTGCGCACGGGCGGGCCGAACTGTTTGAGGTACGAGCGCAGAGGCACCGTCACGAAGTTGTCCTGCGCGCGCCCGAGGACTGTGCCCTTGACCTCCATGATGCCGATGACGCGGTAGGGGAGTCCGCGAATCAGTATCTCGCCGTCGATGGCCGTCTCGGGGCCGGCGGGGAAGAGCTTGTCGGCCACGTCGCGGCCGATGAAGGCGACGCGCGCGGCGGCCTCGTCCTCGTTCGGCGAGAAGAAGCGCCCGTACTCGACCGAGATGTTCTGGATGTTGGCGATGTTGGCGGTCGCGCCGCCGACGGGGACGCTTTCCAAGACTTCCGCGCCGCGCTTGACCTCGGCGAAACTCGGCGCGGCCTGCACGCCCAACTGGTCGATGACGACCTTGCGCTCCATCAAAAACTCGTAGTCGCTTAAGGTCAGCTCCTTGTTGCGGCGTTGCGCGGCGGCGAGCGTGTCGGTGTTCTGGAAGTCTTTGAAGAAGTCGAAGCGGAAGATGGTGAAGTTGTTCGCGCCGATGTTGGCGATCTTGTCCTCGACGTAGGCGTTGAAGCCCTGAATCATCGAGACGACGACGACGACGGCCGTGACGCCGATAATCATCCCGAGCAGCGTCAGGAACGAGCGCAGCTTGTGCGCCCAGATGGCGGCGAGCGCGAGTTTGAATGTCTCGGCGAAGTTCATAACGACTAGACTTACTATTTTACGCTTACCGAAAAGGATAAGTTACGATGCGCGCGCGTGTCCAGAAGAGGCCCGCGCCGAGCGTGTGGAGAAAATGTAAAAAGTGAGGGGCGCAGGCGAGCATTCATCGCTCGCCGCGCCCCTTCGATTCGCTCAGTGCGTCCGTCTAACCCGGCCTTTATCTCGAAGTTACCGCACCTTCTCGTCCGAGGCGATTTGGCCGTCGCGGATGGAGATGACGCGGTGCGCGCGCTCGGCGACCTCGTGCTCGTGCGTGACGACGATGATGGTGTTCCCTTCGGCGTGGAGGCGCTCGAAGAGGTTCATGATCTCGTTGCTCGTCTTCGTGTCGAGCGCGCCCGTCGGCTCGTCGGCCAGAAGGATCGACGGGTGGTTGACGAGCGCGCGGGCAATCGCGACCCTCTGGCGTTGTCCGCCCGACAACTCGTTCGGACGGTGCGTCATGCGGTCTGAAAGCTCGACCGACGAGAGCGAGCGTTTCGCCAGTTCGTGCCGCTCGGCCGCGCCTATCCCGGCGTAGATGAGCGGAAGCTCGACGTTGTGAAGCGCGGTCGCGCGCGCGAGCAGGTTGAAGGTCTGGAAGACGAAGCCGATTTCCTTGTTGCGGATGCGCGCCAGCTCGTCGTCGTCCATGTCGGAGACTAACTTGCCGTTAATCCAGTAGCGCCCCTTCGACGGCGTGTCGAGACAGCCGATGAGGTTCATCAAAGTCGACTTGCCCGACCCCGACGGGCCGATGATGGCGAGGTACTCGCCGCGCTGCACGTCGAAGGAGACGCCCCTGAGCGCGTGCAACTCTTCGGAG
>DASUNL010000516.1:0-2815 GCA_036277175.1 Pyrinomonadaceae bacterium
TTTAGCTGATAGCCGGGTGTTGTGTGCTGACCGCTTAGTTTTTGACAACCCGCCCGCCCACGTGCCATGTTAATCTTCAAGGCGCGCGCGTGCGGCCCGCGCGCAACGGACGCCGCCCACGGAAGTCTTACCCACACGAACGCCGCCCCGACAAGATGAAACAGGTCATCCGCAAAGGTCTGAAAGAGATCGTCGTTGACGATGTGCCCGACCCCGTGCCCGCCGCGCACCACGTGCTGGTGCGCCCGCACTACTCGCTCATCAGCAGCGGCACGGAGACGGCGAGCATTCACAGCGAGGGCGTGCTCAAGGAAGTCGCCGACAACCCCTCGCACCTGCGCAAAGTGTGGGAGGTGATGAAGCAAGCCGGCCCCGTGCGCACCGTCTCCGAGGTGCGCGCCAAGTTTAGCGAGTACGCCGTGCTCGGCTACTCGGGCGCAGGGACGGTCGTCGCCAAACACCCGTCGGTCAAAGACCTCGAAGTCGGCGCGCGCGTCGCCTACGGCGGCGAAGGGACGGGCCACGCCGAGACCATCCTCGTCGGCCGCAACCTCGCCGCGCGCGTGCCCGAACGCCTCTCGTTCGAGCACGCATCCTTCGCCACGCTCGGCAGCATCGCGATGAACGCGGTGCGCACTTCGGGCGTCGGACTCGGCGAGACGGTCGCCGTCATCGGACTCGGACTCGTCGGCCAACTCGTCGCGCAGCTCGCGCGACTACAGGGCGCGGTCGTCGTCGCGACAGACCTGCGCGCCGAACGTGTGCGACTTGCGAGCGAGTTAGGCGCGGACTACGGAGTCGAGCCGGGCGGCGCGTCTGCCGCAGAAGTCTTGGCCTCCGTCACCGAGGGGCGCGGCGCGGACTGCGTCTTCATCGCGGCGGCGGCGAAGTCGGCAGCGCCTTGCCGGCTCGCTTTGGATTTGGCGCGCGAGCGCGGGCGCATCGTCGTCGTCGGCGCGGTCGAGATGAGCTTCTCTTGGCACGAGATGTACATGAAGGAGATTCAGCTCTTCATGTCGCGCGCCTACGGGCCGGGCAGTTACGACGCGGCCTACGAGCGGCAGGGAATCGACTACCCCGTCTCCTACGTGCGCTGGACGGAGAACCGCAACATGGAGGAGTTTCTGCGTCTCGCCGACGCCGAACGCCTCCGGCTCGAACCGCTCATCACGCACCGCTTCGCGCTCGACGAAGCGCCGCGCGCTTACGAGACGATCATGGACGCTTCGTCCGAGAGCTTGGCCGTCCTGCTTCGCTACCCGGCGGCCGACGACGCGGACGACGGAGCGCAAGAAACTTCTTTCGCGCCGCGTCGCCGCGTCGAGACGACGGCCGCGAAGGCGTCGAAGACGGGCGAGCTAGGGTTCGCGCTCGTCGGCGCGGGCAACATCGCGCGCTGGGCGCACGTGCCGGCGATAAGGAAAGCGGCGGGCGCGCGTCTGCGTGCCGTCTACTCGGCGAGCGGCGCGCGCGGCAAAAGCTACGCCATACGCTTCGGCGCGGACTACTGCACGTCCGACTACGCCGAAGTCTTGCGCGACCCGTCGATTGACGTGGTGCTCATCGCCTCGCGCAACCAGCAGCACGCGCGTCAGGCGCTCGACGCGCTCGAAGCCGGAAAGCACGTCTTCGTCGAGAAGCCGATGGCTTTGACCGTCGAAGAGTGCCGCGCGCTCGTCGCGGCGGTCAGAGAGACGGGGCGGCAACTCACTGTCGGCTTCAACCGACGCTTCGCGCCCTTCTACCGCGAGTTGAAAAACAATCTCGCGCGCCGCACGGGGGCGGCCGTCATAAATTGTCGCGTCAACTCGCCGGGCATCTCCGGCTCTTACTGGATGGCCGACCCGGCAATCGGCGGCGCGATACTCGGCGAGGCCGTACACTTCATCGACCTCATGTACTGGCTGCTCGACTCAGAGCCGGTTGAAGTCGCGGCTTACAGTCTGCCGACGGGCAAACAGAATCCAATCGGCGAGAACAACGTGGCCGCGACCTTCCGCTTCGCGGACGGTTCAATCGCGAGCCTCACTTATTCGACGGTCGGGAGCAAGACCTCGGCGGGCGAGCGCGTCGAGGCGTTCGCCGACGGCGTGGGGCTTGCGACCGAAGACTTCAAGCGGCTCGCCGTCAAGAAGTCGCTCAAGAGCGAGCGCACGCGCTGGTGGGGCGAGAAGGGCTACGACGCGCAGCTCGCCTCCTTCGTCGCGGCCGCGCGCGAGGGACGCGACCCCGACGTCACCGTCCGAGACGGCGCGCGCGCCACGCTCGGCTGCCTCGCGCTCGTCGAGTCGGCGCGCACGGGCCGGGCCTGTGAGATAAATTTAAAAGAAGTGATGAATGCGGAATGATGAATGATGAATGAAAGACAGCTTGCTTCTTAATCCATCATTCATCACTCATCATTCATCATTCATCATTTGATGAGAGTCCTACAACTCGGCCCGTACCCGCCGCCGTACGGAGGCGTGCAGGTCAACCTCGTCGCCATCCGCCGCATTTTGCGCGAGCGCGGGCACGAGTGCGCCGTCGTCAACGTCACGCGCCACCGCAAGGAGGAGCGCGACGACGTTTACTATCCCGAGAGCGCGCCGCAACTGCTCGCCCTGCTCCGACGCCTGCGCTACGACATCATTCATCTACACGTCGGCGGCGACGTGCCGCTCCGCCTCGCGGCGCTCGCGTTTGCGTGCGCGACGCTCGGGCGCGGGCGCTCGGTGCTCACGTTTCACTCGGGCGGGTTTCCCACCTCCCCGGAAGGCCAGCGCGCGCGGCCCGCTTCCTTGCGCGGCTTCGTCTTCCGGCGCTTCGACCGCAT
>DASUNL010000517.1:0-5139 GCA_036277175.1 Pyrinomonadaceae bacterium
CGGGCGGGTGTGGCCGACGACAGCGTTGCGCATGACGTGACCAAGACCCGCCCGCTTGCGGCAGGCGGTACTGACTTCAGACTCTTAGACTCTCGACTTCTTTTTCGCTTGGCTACGTTTGAAGGCGCGCTCGCCGCCGGATTCGCCGAGCCGCGTGCCGGTGGGGATGGCGGCGGGCGTCGAGGGCGTGTTGTCGCGCGGGGCTTCGCCGTCGCTCCCGACCTGCATCGTCGAGTCGTCCGCGTAGAACTTGCTCGCCCCCTTGCGACGGCCGCGCGCGGCGGGCGTGTTCTTTTTGGATTCGACAGACTTGCTGCCCGACTTGCTCCGCGCGTCGCCCATCTGCTGCCCGCGCCTCTGTTCCGGAATGCCCGCCTTCGCCTGCGTCTTCTTGCTGCTCATCTCGCTCGCTCCTTAAACTTTTTTACGGCTCGCGCACGCGGACGGCTTCAGGCTCCGAAGGGTTCGACGGGTTCGCCGACGTGCGCTCGTCGCCGGCCTGCGGGGCGGCGGCCGGCGGCGGCGCGGCGACGAGTTTTTCGAGCGTCGCGTCGAGCGCGTCCTTGATTGTGCCGACGAAGACGAACTCCAACTCCTTGCGCACGTCCGCCGGTATCTCCTCGGTGTCGGGCTCGTTGCGCGCGGGCAGGACGACGCGCCGAAGGCCCGCGCGGTGCGCTGCCAGAACCTTCTCCTTGATGCCGCCGACGGGGAAGACCAGCCCCGAGAGCGTGACCTCGCCCGTCATCGCCGTGTCGTTGCGCACGCGCCTTCCGGTCATCAGAGACGCGAGCGCCGACGTGATGGCGACGCCGGCCGACGGGCCGTCCTTCGGAATCGCGCCGGCGGGCACGTGCAGGTGCGCGCCGTAGGATTTGAACATCTGCGGGTCGATGCCGAACTCCGAGGCGTGCGACCAGAGGAACGAGCGCGCCGCGCGCGCCGACTCCTGCATCACCTCGCCGAGTTGCCCCGTCAGGGTCAACCCCTGACCGCCCGGCAGAAGCGTCGCCTCGATGAAGAGGAGCTGTCCGCCCATCTCCGTCCAAGCCATCCCCGTAGCCACGCCGCTCGGAATCTCTTTGCGCGCCTCTTCCGGATAGAAGCGCGGCGGGCCGAGCAGCTCTTTGATGTCCGGGGCGTCGACGCGCGCGCGTTCGATGTCGCCCTGCGCGATGCGGAGCGCGATTTTGCGCGCGACGCTTCCCACGGAGCGTTCCAACTGCCGGACGCCCGCCTCGCGCGTGTAGCGCGCCGAGATGAGCCCGACGGCCTCGTCGGTGATTTCGAGTTGTTCCGGTTTGAGTCCGTTCTCCTCCGTCTGTCGCGGGATGAGATAGCGGCGCGCGATGTGGAGCTTCTCCTGATCGCTGTAGCCCGCGATGTAAATTATCTCCATGCGGTCGCGCAAAGGGGCGGGAATCGGGCCTAGCTGGTTCGCCGTCGCGATGAAAAAGACGCGCGAGAGGTCGAACGGTAAATCGAGATAGTGGTCGCGGAAAGAGTGGTTCTGCTGCGGGTCGAGGATTTCCAAAAGGGCCGAGGCCGGGTCGCCGCGAAAGTCCGCGCCGAGCTTGTCAATCTCGTCGAGCATCATCACGGGGTTGTTGACGCCCGAGCGGCGCAAAGATTGGATGATGCGGCCGGGCATCGCGCCGATGTATGTGCGGCGGTGTCCGCGCAGCTCCGCCTCGTCGCGCACGCCGCCCAAAGAAAAACGCTCGAACTCGCGCCCCAATGCGCGCGCAATCGAGCGGCCCAAGGAAGTCTTACCGACGCCGGGCGGGCCGACGAAGCAGAGAATCGGACTCTTCGAGTCGGGCCGGAGTTTGACGACGGCGAGAAACTCCAAGATGCGCTCCTTTACGTCTTCGAGGCCGTAGTGGTCTTCGTCGAGGACGCGGCGCGCTTCGTTCAGGTCAAGCTTGTCGTCGGAAGACTTCTTCCAAGGAAGCTCAAGGACGTATTCGAGGTAGGAGCGTATGACGTGGTAGTCGGGCGCGGCCTGCGGCAGACGCTCCATGCGTCGCAACTCGCGTTCGGCCTCCTTGCGCACGTCTTCGGGGAGGTCGGCCTCGCCCAGACGCTCGCGCATCATCTCGGCCTCGGCGGCCTCGCCGCCCTCGTCCTCGCCCAACTCCTTCTGAATGGCCTTCATCTGCTGGCGCAGGAAGTAGTCGCGCTGCGCCTTCGTCATCTCGTCCTGCGCCTCGGTCGCGATTTTCGACCGAAGCTCCATGATGTCTATCTCGCGCGCGAGCCGCCCGTGCGCGATTTGCAGAAGCTCGTCGACCGTCTCGGCTTCGAGCATCTGCTGCTCCTGCTCGACGCCGAGGTTGAGGAGCGAGCCGAGGAAGTAGGCGAGCTGCACGGGGTCGTTCGACGACAGCACGGCCGAGCGCACTTCGGGCGGAATCTCCGGGAGCAGCGCGAGCGCGCGCTGGATGAGCTGCTGCACGTTGCGGAAGAGCGCCTCGACCTGCTCGGCGTCGCTGACGACGGGCGGCGCGAGGACGTGGACGCGCGCGCGCAGGTGCGGGTCGGTCTGCGACCATTCGAGGACGCGGACGCGGTCGGTTCCCTGCACGATGATTTGCAGCGCGTCGGGCGCGCGCATCATCCGCTTGACCATCACGAGCGTGCCGACCGAGTAGAGTTCGTCGGGCGGCGTGGCCTCCGTCTCAGTGCCCGCGCCCTCGCGGACAGTGACGCACGCCAGAAGTTTCTCCTCGGTCGAGAGCGCGGCCTCGACGGCCGCGACCGAGCGCGGGCGGCCGGCCGCGAGCGGCACGACCGTTCCGGGGAAGAGCGTCGTGCTCTGCAAGGGCAGCACCGCAATCTCGAAGACGCCCGGCTCGGAGGCGCGCGGCGTCGCGTCGCCGCTCGGCGCGGGCTGCTGCGTCGGCGCGTCGGTTGTCGCGCGCGGGGAGCGTGCGCCGACGGGCTCGGCTTCGGGCGGCGCGTCGGGCGACTTGCCGCTCAAGTCCAACGCTACGGGGTCGCTCTTGACAGTCTCATCCGGCATATCGAAATTTCTTTCTACTCGCACTCGTCCTGCGGGCCGCGCAGGAAGATGATGAGCAGGCCGTCGCGGTAGTCGGTCTCCATCCGCGCGCCCTCGATGTGGCAGGGGAAGTGAATCGTCTTCTCGAAGCGGCTGTAGGTGATTTCCAACTGCTGGTAGCTCATCCCGTCGGTGCAGACGGTGTCGCGACGGCAGCCTCGGATGCTCAGGGACATGCCCGCCAGTTCGACCTCGACCTCGTCGACCGAGACGCCGGCCAGCTCGACCTTCACGATCCACCCGTCGGGCGTGTGGTACACGTCGGCCGGCGGACACCACAGCCGCCCCGAGGCGCGCATCCCGACCGACTTCGGCATCATGCGCAGGTAGCGTTCGATTGATCGAGCCATATGAAAAGTGACGAGTGACGAGTGACGAGTGACAAGTTAGCTGTCAGCGTTCAGCGTTCAGCACTCAGCTTAAAACATCTCTGCGAGCCGAACGCTGACTGCTGAACGCTTGCCTGTCACTCGTCACTCGTCACTTCTTTCGTCATCCGAACACGCGATTCCAGAACGACGTGCCGCTCGAAATCTCTTCGAGCGCCTCGGCCAGCTCGTGGTCGTCCTCGGTTTCGAGCGCCACGTCGGCCATCGAGATGATGCCGCGCAGGGTTCCGTCGCGGTCGACGATGGGGATGCGGCGCACCTGCTTGTCGCCCATCTTGCGGATGGCCTCGATGACGCGGTCGTTCGGCTGCGCCGTGTGCACCTCGCTCGTCATAATCTCTTCGGCGCGCAGCACGCGCGGGTCTTTCCCCTCGGCGACGGCGCGCACCGCGATGTCGCGGTCGGTGATGAGGCCGACGAGCTTGCCCATGCCGACGACGTTGGCGCTCGTGCGGTTCAAGTCAGGGCGTTCGGTCTCGGCGAGGTCGGTCAAAGGCTCGCTCGCGCGCTCGACCACGGGGATGACGCCCGTGTCCTCGTCGCGCATCATGCGCGCGACCAAGTCGAGGGTCGTCTCGCGCGTCGCCACCGTCACGTCGCGCGTCATGATGTCGCGGCAGCGGACGTGCGAGCGCGAAGCGCCGCCGCGCCCACGGCCGCCGAACGCGCGCCGGATGTAGTCGCGGCCGTCGTCGAGGATGGAGCGCCCCCGGTCGTCGCGGTCGTCTTCGTCCTCGTAGCGTCGGCGCGGACGCCGCACGTAGGTGCGCTCGTCGTCGTAGCCGCGCGAGCCGTAGACGTCGCCGCCTTGGCGCGAGCTTCCGCCGTAGATGTCGCGCTCGGCGTCGCGCCCGTAGCCGCCTTCGCGGCCGTAGCCGCGCCCGCCCGACGGGCGCTCGTCCTCGTAGTAGTCGGGCGCGCCCGCGCCGCGCCCGTACGCCCCTCTTCGCGGCGGCGCGTCGTAACGCTCATCTTCGTGACCGCGCGGCCGCTCGCGCTCGCCGCCGCCGTAGTAAAAATCGTCGTCCCTGTCGTAACGGTATCTAGACATGCTCTCCTCCTGAATGATCTCTCGAACGGGCGGGGGACGCCCGCGCCGAGGCCCGCGCGGCGCGCACACACACGGCGGCGCGCGCGGCCGGGTCTCGCAGTCCGATTCTCTTCGAGGGGAACTACTCGCGATTATACACGACGGAGAGCCGTAAAGGGTAAATCGCAAATCGTGAACCGTAAATCGTGAATGGAAAGACTCGGCTCTCCATTCACGATTTACGGTTCACGATTTACGATTCGTGATTGACGGCTTTTTACAGTTGGGTCTCTATCTCGGCGACGAGCTGCACCTGCGCGCGCACGTCGAGCGAGCCGACGAGGATGGGCGTCGCGGGGGCGGAGGCGTCCTGCGCCGTGATGCGCGTGTATTCGACCGGGACGGGCGGGCGGTACGTGCCCGACTCCTGCACCTCGACGATGCGCACGACGCGGCCGCCCAGAGCCGACGCGATGTCGCCCGCCTTCGCCAAGGCGTCGCGCACGGCCTCGTTGATGGCTTGGCTGCGCGCCGGGCGGTCGCGCCGGAGCGTAAACGCGAGGCCGTCGATGTTGTTCGCGCCCGCGCGCGAGGCGGCGTCGATGATTGCGCCGACGCGCGCCAAGTCGCCCGTCGTCACGAGCACGCTGTTGCGC
>DASUNL010000518.1:0-2049 GCA_036277175.1 Pyrinomonadaceae bacterium
CGACTTTACGACCGCGCAGCCCGAGCCGCGCAACACCGCCGCGCCGCTCGCGCCTTGCGCGCCGATTGCGAGTTTATCTGACGACGCCTTGGAGCGGGCTGGAGGCGCTGGCGTAGAGTCTGCGCGGCATGCGTCCCGCGAGATATGCGTGGCGTCCGGCCTCGATGGCGAGGCGCATGGCGTGGGCCATTCGCTCGGGCTGCTCGGCCTCGGCGATGGCGGTGTTCATAAGGACGGCGTCCGCGCCAAGCTCCATCGCTATCGCCGCGTCGCTCGCCGTCCCGACACCTGCGTCAACGATTATCGTCGCGTCCGGCAACTGCTCGCGCATGATGCGCAGGTTGGCCGGGTTCTGGACGCCGAGGCCCGAGCCGATGGGCGCGGCCAGAGGCATCACCGCCGCGCAGCCCGCGTCGAGGAGCTTTTTCGCCATGATGAGGTCGTCAGTGAAGTAGGGGAGGACGGTGAAGCCTTCGGCGACGAGCGTGCGCGCGGCTTCGAGCGTCTGCTCGTTGTCGGGGAAGAGCGTCGTCTGGTCGCCGATGACTTCGAGCTTGATGAGTTCAGTGTCGAGCGCCTCGCGCGCGAGCCGCGCCGTCCTAATGGCCTCGTCGGCCGTGTAACAGCCGGCCGTGTTCGGCAGGATGGTGAGCGAGCGGTCGAGGTGGTCGAGGAAAGACTCGGAGCTTCGGTCGAGCGGGACGCGGCGCACGGCCACAGTCACCATCTCCGCGCCCGACGCGCGGTGCGCGGCCTTCATCTCGTCGAAGCTGCGATACTTGCCCGTGCCGACTATCAGGCGCGACGAGAAGCGTCGGCCGGCAATCTCGAAAGTCTCCGCGTGCGGCGTGGCGTGTGTGCTCATCGAAATAAATCTACACCCGCCGACGCATAAAATAAAACGCCGCTCAGCCGCCGCCGACGAAGTGAACTATCTCGACGCGGTCGCCCTCGCGCAGCTCCGTGCGCTCCCAGTCGGGGCGGCGCACGACGCGGAGGTTAAGCTCGACGGCTAGCCGTTCTGCCGCGAGGCCGAGTAGCCCGACGAGTTTGTCTAAGGTCGTCCCCGCCGGAACGTCGCGCTCGTCGCCGTTGATGACCACGCGCAAGGCCGTCACTTCCCCTCTTCAAGCCTGATGGATGATGCGACGAAGCTCGGCCGTGTCGCCTTCGGGCGCGACGGCGCGGATGAGTATCGCCGCGCGCCCCGAGGTGAAGCGCGGCAGGATGGCGCGCACGACGGCCACGCCCTCCTCGTTCGTCTTGGTCGAAAGCAGAAGCGGCCGGAAGGTCGTGCCCAAGACCTTGACCGTCACCTCGGCTTCGCCCACGGCGCTCCGCCCGTAGCGCCCGCGCCCCGCGTAAATCTTAATCGTCGCGAACTGACCGGCGCGAAAATCGCCCTCGTCGTCGAGCAGTTTCAAGTAAAGCCTCCCGGCCGTGGCCGCGGCCTCGGCCTCCTGCTCAAGGAAGATGTCCGCGACGGACAAGGGAGGTGGCGGCGGCGGCGGCTTTTCGACCGGCGGGAGAATTTCGAGGATGGGCACGCGGATAATCTCTTCCTCCGGGTTGATGAGGGCGTGCGCTTCCGTGAGCAGGTCAAGCATCGATGGGGGCGCGTGCGTTTCGTCGGCCGGTGGCGCGATGACGATGTCGGCTTCCGTGAGCGTGAAGTCAGCCTGCGGCTCTTCCTGTATGGGCGCGGGCGAGGGCGAAGGGGCGGGCGCGGGCGCGGGCGCGGGCTTCTTGCGGCCCGCCTTCTTCGCCTTCACTTCCGGCTCGGCTTGGCCCATGCGCTTGAGGTCGTCGACGCGCCCGGCCTTGACGGCGGCGCAGATGAGTTTGTGCTGGCGCTGTAGACGCTCGGTGAGCGTACCCTCGTCGAAGCCTTCGGCGATGAGGTCGTCGTAGGGCGCGCGCTTCGAGGCGAGAATCGCGCCGCCGACGTAGACGAGCGACAGGATGATGGGCGTGTCGAGTCCCTTGTCCTCGGTCTGGACGTGGTAGGTCGTGCCGCCGTGCTCGATGTCGGTGTTGAATCCCGTGATC
>DASUNL010000519.1:0-5878 GCA_036277175.1 Pyrinomonadaceae bacterium
CGCGGGCGACGGCGGCATACACAGTCCCGGCGGCGTCTGGTGGCTCAGTCCCGACATCAAGCTGACGGGCGCGACTTCGGGGGCAGACCAAGCCGACCCCGGCGCGTCGAACACCGTCGAAGTCTTCGCGCACATGAAGAGCGGCGACTGCAAGACGCGGGCCTCGGAGAGTGTCACCGTCGAGGTCTGGGCCGCCAACCCTTCGCTCGTGATGACGCCCGACAACCCGGCGAGCGCCGTCAAGGTCGGAGGACTGGGGATGCCGACGCCCGCGCCGGGCACGGCGGCGAGCGTGCAGTTCGGCTGGACGCCGCCCTCGGGCCTGCCGCCCGAAGACCCGCAGGGGCGCGGCCACAAGTGTCTCATCGCGCGCTGCTACCCTGAGGCGCTCGTGCCGAGCGCGGAAGAGTTCTTCGTCCCCGACGACCAGCACGTCGCGCAGCGCAACATCTGCGTCGTCCCGTGCGGCGCGCCCGGCGCGGCCAGAGTCCCCGGCCCGTGCGGGCAGGAGGTGACGACGGTCAACCCGCGCAACGAACGTCAGTCGGTGACGCTGCGCGCAGAGTTCGACGCCAAGCCGTCGAAGCACACGAGCGCCGTCGTGTTGGAGAGGCTGCGCCGAACCGAAGGCTTCGTCCGCCTCGCCGAAGAGCCGCCGCAGAGCTTCCGCATCACCCTGCGCGCCTTCCCCAAGGCGGAATTCTCGCGCGGCGCGCGCGGCGGCTGTCTCGGCCAACTGCTCGGATTCAAAGCGCAGCCCGGCTTCGATGCGTACATCACACTTGAGCCGAAGCAGCTCATACGCTTCGACTTCAACGCCGACCTCACAGGCTCTCCGCTCGGCGACGCATACATCTTCCACCTCACCCAAGTCGGCACGGACGGCCGCACCCAAGGCGGCCTCACGGTCGTCATGCTCGCGGTCTAAAACGCAGTGACGAGTGACGGAAGAGCTGTCAGCAATCAGCAATCAGCATTCAGCTCACGGCGTCCGCCGCGAGGCAGACAGCCGCGCATCAACACAAGCTCTCGTCCGCTCTATCAAAGCTGAGTGCTGAACGCTGAACGCTGAACGCTTGCTCGTCGCTCGTCACTTTCTTTGGCAGCGTGGGCAGAAGTAGGTCGAGCGTCCGGCGTGCGTGACGCGGCGGACGCGGGCGCGGCAGTAGACGCACGGCTCGCCCTCTCGGTCGTAGACGCGCCAGCGTCCCTCGAACGCGCCGCCGTAGTAGCTCCCGTCGATGTCCTCGGGGTCGACGTTCATCGTCGAGCCGTGCGCGATAGAGTCCGAAAGGATTTCGAGAATCGCTTCGCGGAGGCGCGCGACGCGGCGCGGCGACAGACGGTTCGAGGCGACGAAGGGACTGACGCGCGCGACGAGCAAAGCCTCGGCCGCGTAGATGTTGCCGAGTCCCGTGACCTTCGTCTGGTCGAGCAGAGTTTCTTTCAGCGCGCGGCGCGAGCGCGCGAGGGCGTCGCGCAGGTATTCGACGGTGAAGTCGGCGGAGAACGGTTCGGGCGCGAGCGCGCGCAGCTCCTTGGCCGCGTCGAGTTCTTCGCGCGCGACGAGCTTCATCATGCCGAAGTGGCGCTGGTCGGAGAAGACGAGGCGGCGCGCGTCGTCGAGTTGAAAGAGCGCGTGCGTGTGCGCGGGCAGAGGACGCTCGGGCGGGAGCAGCAGGAATCTCCCGGTCATTCGCAGATGCGCGATGAGGACGCGGCCCGCGTCGAGCTCGAAAAGGATGTGTTTGCCGCGACGCCCGACGCGCTCGATGCGCGCACCATTCAAGCGTCGCGAGAAGGTGCGCGGCGTCGTCTCCGGCGCGAGCCGCGCGCGCAACAGACGCGCCGAAGTGATTTGACGCCCCGCCACCAGACGGTCGAGCGACCGCGCGACGAGTTCAACTTCCGGAAGCTCAGGCATCTTTAAGAATTGCGGATTGCGGAATCTGTAGTCTCAGATTTGAAATTTGAGATTTCGGATTTCAGAGTGCCATGCGCTCGCCCTCGTCGAGGAGCGCGCGGGTCTTCTCGCGCGAGGTCGCTTCGGCGTAGACGCGCAGCACCGGCTCTGTCCCCGACTGTCGGAAGAGGAGCCAAGACTCGTCTGCGAAGAGGAGTTTCGTGCCGTCGAGTTTTTCGACGCCGGTGACTTCGAGGCCGGCGACAACGGCGGGCGCGGCGTCGGCGAGCGAGCGGACGAGCGCGAGCCCGCGCGCGACCTCCGTGTGCAGGTCGCGTCGGCCGAAGTAGAACTCGCCGAACTCTCTGTGCATCTCACGCACCATCTCCGACGGAGTCTTTTCGGACGCGACGACGGCTTCGAGGAAGAGAAGCGAGTTGAGAAGCCCGTCGCGCTCCGGCAGGTGTCCGCGCACGCCGATGCCGCCCGACTCCTCCGCGCCGATGAGGATGTCTTCGCGAAGCATCAGGTCGGCGATGTACTTAAACCCGATGGGCGTCTCGTGAATCGTCAGGTTGTGCGCCGAGGCGATGCGCTTGAGGAGGACTGACTGTGAGAACGTGCGCACGACTCCGCCAGTCATCCCGCGCCGACGCGCGAGGTGCAGGAGGACGAGCGGGACGACCTCGTGCATCGTCATCGTTTCGCCCAACTCGTTGACCGCGCCGACGCGGTCTGCGTCTCCGTCGGTCGCGAGTCCGACGAGTGCGCCCGTCTCGCGGACGCGGCTTTTGAGCGGCGCGAGGTTGCGGTCAATCGGCTCGGGCGCGACCCCTCCGAAAAGCACGTCGCGCTCCGCTCGAATCGTCTCGACTTCGAGACGACCGCCCTTCAAAAAACCTTCGACCCAACGCCCGCCCGCGCCGTGAAGCGGGTCGACGACGACGCGGCCCGCCCGCCCGCGCAGCCTTTCTAAATCAACATACGAGGCGACCTGACGGCGGTAGCTCTCGACCGTCGCGCCGAGCGACGCGCCCGCCCCTTCGTCGAGAGAGCCGCGCTGCACCGTGCGCGCGTCGACGAGCGACTCGACGGCGACGGTCGTCTCCGGCGTCGCGCTCCCGCCCCAAGGGGCTTTAATCTTGAAGCCGTTAAAGTCGGCCGGGTTGTGCGACGCCGTGATGACCACGCCGCCCGCCGCGCCGCGCTCGCGCACCGCCCAAGAGACGACCGGCGTCGGCACGTCTCCGTCGAACAGCTCGACTCTTATCTGGTTTCCGGCCAGCACCTCGGCCGCGCGCCGCGCGAACTGTTCGGAGAGGAAGCGCCGGTCGTAGCCGACGACGACGAGCGGCGTGACCTTCCTCTCGTCGGGCGAGGAAGACCCTTGCGCGATGTCGTCGCGTTGTTTCGTGATGAAGTCGGCGTAGGCTTGCGCGACGCGCCCGACGTTCTCGAAGGTGAACTCGTGTGCGATGAGCGCGCGCCAGCCGTCCGTGCCGAACCTGATGGGCGCGTGGCTCGCGCGACGGCTCACAGCGCACCCCCGGTCTGCGTGTAGTCGGTGATTGAAGTCTTGTCGCCTAAGACCGCGCCCGCCCCTACGAGAGCGGAGCGACCGACGTGGCAGCCGCGCCCGACGATTGCGCCCGAGACTTGCGCGCCCGCGCCGACGCGCGTGTGCGGCCAGATGACCGAGTTCTCGACGCGCGCCTTCTCTTCAAGATACACGCCCGCGCCGAGCACCGAGTTGAGCACCTGCGCGCCCGGCTTGATGACGCAGCCGTCCGCAATCATCGACGACGAATCAAGCTCGGCGGCCGTCGCCGAATCGAACTCGCCGCGCAGAGCGGGCAGCTCGACGCGCCGGACTCTTCCGGCGAGCAAGTCCATGTGCGCTTGCAGGTAGCGCGCGGGCGTGCCGATGTCGAGCCAGTAGGTGTCCGTGGGAACGTGCGCGTAGAAGCTTTCGCCGCGCTTGAGCAGGTCTGGGAAAAGCTGGTACTCGAACGAGTAGCTTTCGCCCGAGGGGATGAGGTCGAGCACGCGCGGGTCGAGGACGTACGTCCCGGCGTTGATGTTGTTGGTGCGAATCTGGTCGGGCTTCGGCTTCTCGACGAAGGCGCGCACGCGCCCGTCCGACTCTGTCTCGACGAGTCCATACGCGCTCGGGTTCTCGACCGGCGCGAGGACAATCGTCGCGGCGGCCTTGCGCGCGTCGTGCTCGCGTATGACGGCTTCGAGGTCGAGGTCGGTGAGGATGTCGCCGTTGAAGACGACGGTCGGCTCGCGTATCAGCTCCTCGGCGAACTTGTACGCGCCGGCCGTCCCCATCGGCTGCGGCTCGACCGTGTAGCTGAGCTTGACGCCGAAGTCAGAGCCGTCGCCCAACTGCTGCTCTATCTTCAAAGGTTGATAGGAGAGCGAGAGCGTGATGTCGCGGATGCCTGCGCGGCGCAGCGTGTCGATTTGATAGAGGAGGAACGGGCGGTTGCAGATGGGGACGACGGGCTTGGGCGTGTAGACGGTCAGGGGGCGCAAGCGCGTCCCCTTGCCGCCGGCGAGTATGAGCGCTTGCATAAACTCCGTGGACTGAAAAACGACGAGTTGAACGAGCGTATAAAGACGACCAGAGACGGAGGCTACTCTATCACCCGCGCCACGCAATTATCAAACAACACCCGCGCGAGCGCGCCGAGTCGCTTCCTTGACACGATTTCTACGCGCCCGGATAATCGAACGTTGAAACAACTAACCAACACTTCATCTTAAACGCCCGCGAGCGGCGCGCGCGCCGCGTGGGCAAGGGAAGGGAATCATGCCGGACAGAAGAGAGGCCGTCATCATCAGCGCGGCGCGGACGCCGACGGGCAAATTCATGGGCGCGCTCAAAGACTTCAGGGCGACGCAACTCGGCGCGATGGTCGTGCGCGAGACGGTGAAACGCGCGCAGGTTGCGCCGGAAGAGGTCGACGAGGTCATCATGGGCTGCGTCATACAGGCGGGCCTTGGGCAGAACCCGGCGCGTCAGGCGGCTCTGAACGGCGGCATCCCGTTCGGCGTCTCGGCCGTCACCATCAACAAGGTCTGCGGGTCGGGTCTGAAGTCCGTGATGATGGCCGCGCAGGGGATTCAGCTCGGCGACTCCGAGATAGTCGTCGCGGGCGGCATGGAGTCGATGTCGAACGCGCCGTATCTTCTACCGAAAGCGCGCGAGGGCTACCGGATGGGCAACGGCACGCTCGTCGACTCGATGATTAACGACGGGCTCTGGTGCGCGTTCGAGAACTACCACATGGGCAACACCGGTGAGGTCGTCGCCGAACGCTACAACGTGACTCGTCAGGAGCAGGACGAGTACGCGCTGAACTCGCACCGCAAGGCGGCGGCGGCGGCGAAGGCAGGGAAGTTCAAGGATGAGATTCTGGCCGTCGAGATTCCGCAGAGGAAGGGCGATCCCCTAGTGTTCGATCGCGACGAGTCCGTGCGCGAAGACAGCAGTATCGAGGCGCTCGCCAAGCTCAAGCCCGCGTTCAAAAAAGAGGGCGGGACGGTGACGGCCGGTAACGCGCCCGGCGTCAACGACGGCGCATCGGCGCTCGTCGTCACGTCTTTGGAGCGCGCGCGCGAGCTGAATGTTGAGCCGCTGGCGCGGATCGCGGCGCAGGCCACTTCGGGCATCCAGCCGGAGCTGGTCATGATGGCGCCGGTCGAGGCGATTCGGAAGGTCGTGAAGAAGGCGGGCTGGTCGCTGAACGAGGTTGACCTCATCGAGCTCAACGAGGCGTTCGCCGTGCAGGCCGTCGCCATCATGCGCGAGCTGGAACTCGACCCCGAAAAGGTCAACGTCAACGGCGGCGCGGTCGCGCTCGGCCACGCCATCGGGCAGTCAGGCTCGCGGCTCTTAACAACCATGCTGTACGAGATGAAGCGTCGCGACGCGCGTCGCGGACTCGCGGCGCTCTGTCTCGGCGG